>CAYJTA010000013.1:3110-14030 GCA_964372825.1 uncultured archaeon
CAGAGATTCATTTTTAATAGTTCTTTCGGGGTTAATCGGAGGAGTTGCAGGAGCATGGTTTACTGCATATGCAAGCAATCCAACAACTTATAATTTTGCCCTCGTTTTGGCTGGTCTTAGCATACTTGTAATAATTACAATGATATTATTGCGCGCATTTGCGACACAGCACAGAAAAAGGAATAAGTAGTGTCCCAATAAGCTGCTTCTGATGCTTAACCGGCCTTCACAGGAATCCCTACAGTTATATCCCTTATGCTATTGAGTGGCATGCGCTTTGATGCATCCAGAATCTCTATAGAAATAATCCTGCCGTCCTTTGAATAATCTATGATGATTCCTTCCGCTATCTCTTTGCTTATCTCATATCCGCCTTCCTTGAATCTGATGCTCATTGCATCAGCCTTCGGGTCATACGTTATTTTCATTTCTTCACCTCGTACCTTTCAGGTGTTGTATAATAGGCGGTAATTACGACATGTACGCCTTCTTCGACGTTATATACTATTCTGAGCAGCTTGCCTTTAATAGCTTTCTGCGCTATTTTTCTCCCGAATCTCCCCTCGAAGACAACATCGGGCTGCCTTATTGAAATTTCTATAAGCTATTTTGATATTTTCCTTTCTGCCAGTTGCCCTCTGGCATGCTCTGTATAGAGAAATTCCATGAAATAGCATGGTTTGCGATAATAAATTAGGTCACTGTCTGTCTGGTGAGTCACATATAACAGGATAAGAAATCTTCCTACGAGCCGCTGATATATATCTCCGACGCTTATTTATTTCACGCCGGCAAGTTTTTCTCATGAACGTCATCTTCCTCGGCGTTGGAGAAGCCTTTGACTCCATCCCCAACACATCCATCCTCCTCGAATCCTCGGCCAACATCCTGCTCGACTGCGGCTACTCCATCCCCCCTGAGATGTGGAAATACAACAGCAATCCAGAATTTCTGGATGCCATATACCTCAGCCACAGGCATGCGGACCACACATTCGGCCTTCCGGCAATCCTCATGCGCATGTATGCGGAAGAAAGGAAGAAGCCCCTTGCCATAATCTGCCAGTCCGAATTGAGGAGATATGTAGAGGATCTTATCGAGTTCGGCTACAAGGGCCACCTCAAAAAGCTGAGGGAGAAGTTCCCTATGGGCTATATAGAGGCCACATCTTCCAGGCCGGCTGAATTCTCGGGAATGAAACTGACCTTTGCGAGGCCAAGGCACCCTGTTAATGTCACGGCCATAAGGATAGAGGTTGATGGGAAAACCGTCTGCTACAGCTCCGATGGCGAGATGACCGAAGAAACAGTAAATCTCTACAAGAATGCCGATCTTCTGATACATGAGGCCTATGTGGCAAGCGGCCATGCAGAAGGCCATTCAAGCATCGGCGGCGTGCTGCAGATGGCCCTCTCAATAGGCGTCAGGAAACTGGCCCTTGTCCACCTGAACAGGGAACTGGCAAGGAAGAAGGAGGACTTGCTGAGGATTGCGAGGCCTGAGGGAATAGAAGTGATGATGCCGGATGCGATGGATTCGGTGGTAGTCTAATTATCGTTTGAAAATAATTATACCTCGAAATACAATTGAGCCTCCTTGCCGTTGGATTCCAGAACTGCAGAGGGAAAAACAAGCACATCGTCTTTCTGTTCTGATATTCTCCCTCTGAATTTTTCCATGAAATCCGGCTCCTCTCTCAAGGCGAGATATATGTCCTTTGCTCCCTTTGCAATTCTCGCTCTCACAAGACCTATCGAATGGCTCAGCATGGTTTCAGGAGTTCTTGTTACTCTTGCCAATCGGTTAGGGGTAGCCAATTCTACCTCTGGCGGAAGGCCGGCCCCAGTCAGCAGGATGTAACCTTTCGGCCCGTAAATATCATCAATTTGTTTCAAGAAATTTTTATCAGGTTCATCGCTGAAACTGTTTTTGAACCAAGTGTAGTAAACTAAATGCCCTCTTGCAATCCCTGTCCCCATGCATGCGGATGATTTGGCTATAAGTTTATCTTGATCGATAGTGGACAGCTGTATTTCCGAGACAGGAGGCTTTTCCACCTTTCTCATCTGGAACAAATACATATCTGGCAGTTTTGCAGATGCCATATTCATATTAAGAGAAAGTGCTGTTGACGCATCAAGCGGATATGTTCCTTCTATTTCGACAGATGAGTCATATAGTTCTGACAGTTTTTTGATTACATCCGCCACCCTCCGTATCTGCTCATGCGAACAGAAAGGTGTGTGTGCCACCCTTCCGGGCAAGGTCGTGTATGGCAAACCTCTCCATTCCCGATGTTCTTTGAGAGGAAATCCATTCTCCTGGGCATATTCAATTCGTTCCATGCCCAAAAGAATAATTTTTTTGTCTTCTGCAGAGAAGCACGCCAATCTCTCTTGTCTGTACGATTTGCTGCCAGTCCTATAGGAGTGTTCGTCAAAGTAAAGAATCATTTCAATCGCTTCTGCCCCCCTGTTTATATCAATAAGTATCGGATCCTGTGCGTTTTCAGTGATGAGCATCGGAAGCCCATGAACGGCTGCAATTTGGATCATCCTGTCATCCAGAAGGCTGTGCGATGCTGCCAGAAAACTTTGGTTGTGAACGCCAATCAACTGATGATCTTCATAATCCCAAATTTCGTTTCTGACCCTTTCTATATCGCATACGCCGACCATCTTCTGCATTGCAACAGGGAGTTGCCCGTCCATTGACACCTCTCTGTGGGCTTCGATATATGCCGAAAAGCTGCCTTCCTTGTCCATCGGATCATATAGGACTGGAATTGTCGTGTATTTCCCTGGTTCCTCGTCCGGAGAAGAGCTTCTGGCCATTACAGCGCAATAGCCGCTCCCATCTGATACAAGCGCCATGTAGGCATCCCTGAGTCCTCTGTTGTCAAGCGATGCCTTCTCATTTCTGGAAACAGCGATGGTTTTCGGCACTATATAGGGCAGCCTGCCATGCCTGCGGAACCTTTCAAGGTCTGCCAATCCTGCGGTTTTCAGTCCGAACTCCCCTATTTCCACTTCCCTCTCAGCAAGCCCATCGAGCCAAAGAATAGCCATAAATGTTGTTGGAGATAACAAATTTATAGTCATAGAATGCTTCTTATCAGACCGCAGGCCTAAGAATTCCGCCATCAATTCAAAACAATGCATATACTTTATTGGTTTCGGGACAGACTGCAAACGTATTGTTCAGCGAATTGAGCCTCACAACAAATAAAAGCATTTGGGCCTAGAGTTCCAAAATCCCATCAGCCGTCATTCTCGGGATCGACTCTAATCTTCCACTGCTGCTTTTCCCTCTCCCTTTTCTGCTTGAAAGAATACCAGATCTCCCCAAAGTCCCCCTCCATATCTGGCATCCCTTCAGTATCCCTCTTTCTCGCCACAGACCTCATAAGGTCGCCCAGCTCGCCTTCCAGTTCAGCTGCAATCACATCAATTATCTGGCTTGCCGCCGGATTCCAAGTCTCCATTGTGCGGAGAAAAAGCTCTTCGCTTTCCCAGTCCCTTCCGATATGATCTCTCCAGGCTTTGCTGAGATATTTCTTGTCAATAGATGCATAGCCCCAGAGCGCCATTGCGTCGTAGAGATCGCAGGCTGACCTCAGGAAGGTCTTGAGCCTCCTGAACTCCACATCGTTTTTCTCGCTTTCAAACCGTTTCCTTTCAGCCTTGTGAAGCTCCTCCCTCATTTTCCATATTTCTTCGAGCCACTCTTCATAAGAGGGTGGCGGAACATATATCAATCCCTTGTTGCCCTCGAAAAATCTCATTAATCTGTAATGCTTGAAAGCTATAATATCCTCTGGAGACATCAGACGAACATTAACTGAATAGCCGCTGTTCAGGGCATATTCCATATGTCTTGAATGTTCAATTTCTCTTCTCAGCCTGTCGCGCATTCTCCCGAAATATGCTTTGCTCATATTCGGCAAATTGACACCGATATCGGCAGTTTCATTATCCGTGTCAGACGCATGTATGCCTTTTATCGTCAGAATATAATTCCATCCTGTCTCCCGGAATTCGTGCTCGAAACCCATTTCAGAAACTGTATTTGCCAGCTGCTGGAATTCTGCCCTGAATTCCTCCTTCGTGATGCGCCTTCCGGCTGCAAGGTCGAGATCGGACGTTCCTCTCTTAAGATGTCCCGGGAAATAGAATTCGCAGGCAGAGCCTCCTCTCATGTACAGCCCCCTATCTTCGGAAAAGAGGAAGCCGAATATGGCCTCAGTAAGATACTCTGGAAGGGCAGCGATTTTCTTGTACCTTGCCTGGGGAGAGGGTATATACGAAATTTCTGTCATATTAGTGATTTCAAGCAAAGCGATTTATAGCCATGATCATCTGGAAACAACAAATAAAAGCATTCGAATCCATATTTGCTTAATTATAAGCGTTCTTTATGGCTGGAAAGATATACCGTGTTGCTGGGCCTGTGGTGGTTGCCGAGGGCCTTGATGCGAGCATGTACGACGTGGTCAAGGTAGGAAATGAAAGGCTTATAGGTGAAGTTATACAGATCAAACCCGATAAAATTGTCATCCAGGTATACGAATCCACAGAAGGCCTGAAGCCGGGCGAGCCTGTCGAAAACACGTTCAAACCACTCTCAGTCCAGCTCGGCCCCGGTCTCATGACAAGCATTTATGACGGCATACAGAGGCCTCTGCCCTCCTTGAAAGACATGATGGGCGACTTCATCAGGAGAGGTGCTACCGCACCCGCTTTAGACATGAAGAAGAAATGGGCCTTCATGCCATTGGTTAAGAAGGGTGAAAAGGTTTCCAGAGGCATGATTATAGGGGAAGTGCAGGAAACCTCGACAGTCGTCCATAAAATCATGGCCCCCGTGGGGATGGAAGGAAGAATCAAATCTGTCAGTTCAGGAAATTTCAGGGTGGATGAAGCGATAGCTGCCCTCGAAAGCGGAAAGGAGATAAAGCTCATGCAGTCATGGCCGGTAAGGAAACCGAGGCCTGTAACCAAGAAACTGTATCCAGAGTTGCCGCTTGTGACAGGCCAGAGGATTCTTGATGGGCTTTTCCCGATAGCCAAGGGGGGCACAGGAGCAATACCGGGGCCATTCGGGAGCGGGAAATGCGTCTCCGGCCAGACACCCATTATGCTTGCCGACGGGACCCTCCTAACGATGAAGGAGCTGCACGACAACATTGCCAGGGATAATCAGCCCGTCATAACCGGCGAGGAGAGGATCTTCAGCCTTGACAGGCCTCTCAAAACCATCTCCCTCAATTCAAACAGCCTTTTACAATCGTCAGCTGTTTCCTTCTACAAAGGGAAGAGCCAGTACCTTTTGCGCATAAAGACGCGCTCAGGAAGGGTTGCTGAAGTCACCCCTGTCCACAGGCTTTTCAGAATAACATCAGGTGGTTGCATAGCTGAAACCCCGGCAGGCGAGCTGAAGATAGGCGACTTCCTCGCTGCGGCAAGAAAGATAGACATAGAAGGCTCAGACATGGAGCTTGATCCTTATTCCCTTCTCCCTGACTCAAGATGTGTCGAGCCGGACATGCGGAAAGCAGCAAAAACCCAGAACTTCCCCGCGCTCTCGCAAATAAAGGCGGCATGCTCCAGAGCCAATGCAGATCCCCCTAGGCCGAAAAAGCTGAGAGGCTCAAGGCGGGGGGCATGCATCACAATTCCTGAGACGATGAATGAGGAGCTTGCGGAATTTATGGGCCTTTTCATCGCAGAGGGATATATCAGGGGCAGGCGAACAGTCGTTTTCACAAACACGGATCCGCAACTTCTCGAAAGGTTCTCCTCTCTTGCCTTCAGGCTCTTCGGCGTAAAGGCAAAGGAGGAAAGGCAGCCAGGCAAGTCTCCCAATCTTCTGATATCCAGCATCGTTCTCATCAGGCTGCTTCAGGCTCTCGGATGCACTGGCGTCGCGAGAAGCAAGAAGGTCCCGCTGTCCGTGCTCAAAGGAACAATGGACACAATCAGAGGGTTCATGAGGGGCTATTATCTGGGGGACGGCTCATTCAGCAACAACACCCTGGAATTGAGCACAGCGAGCAGGGAACTCCACATAGGCCTCTCATATCTGCTCACAAGGTTCGGCATACTTCACAAGCTCTCGTCTGTCTCTGAGGGCCGATTCCGAATATACATAACTGGCATGGTTAATCTCAGCGCATTCGCAGATGCGCTCGCATGCGACCATAAGAAGGCAAGGCTCATATATGATTATTGTTCTCGAAAGAATTCAGGTCCAACAACCCACGATATCGTCCCGCTTTCGGAAGAGGTCATCGGCCAGGCCTATAAATATACAAGCTATTCTGCCCTGAAGAAGAAAGGCATAGAAATACACAATTATCTGGGAAACAGGGAGCATATGAATGCAAGGACATTCAGGGCCTTTATTGACATTGTCCAGCCAGGAGGCGGGCAGCAGCTTGCCTTGTCCCGCTTTGGCCGGCTTCTTGAATGGATATACTGCGATCCCATAACTTCCATAGAGCTTCTTGAAGGCCCGTTTGACGTCTATGATGTCACGGTTCCGGGAGCCCAAAATTTTGTCGGCGGCTTCGGGGCCCTTATCCTGCACAACACCGTGACACAGCAGTCCCTTGCCAAGTGGTCTGACGCCGACATCATTGTTTATGTGGGCTGCGGGGAGAGGGGGAATGAGATGACAGAGGTTCTTAAGGAATTCCCCGAGCTCATCGATCCAAAATCCGGAAAGCCCCTGATGGAAAGGACAACGCTCATAGCGAACACGAGCAACATGCCTGTCGCCGCAAGAGAAGCCAGCATTTACACAGGAATCACAATGGCTGAGTATTACAGGGATATGGGGTATGATGTCGCCCTGATGGCCGACTCGACCTCAAGATGGGCCGAGGCCATGAGGGAAATCTCGTCCCGCCTGGAAGAGATGCCGGGGGAGGAAGGCTATCCTGCCTACCTGTCTGCAAGGCTTTCCAAATTCTATGAGAGGGCTGGGAGGGTTGAAACCCTGTCAGGAAAAACTGGCAGCGTGACTGTTATAGGCGCAGTCTCCCCTCCGGGAGGGGACTTCTCAGAGCCCGTCACCCAGTCAACCCTGAGGGTGGCCAAAGTCTTCTGGGGGCTTGATGCTAAATTAGCAAGCAGGAGGCATTTCCCAGCCATAAACTGGCTCACGAGCTACAGCCAGTACGAGGGCATGCTCGCCCCTTACTACAGGAAGAATGTGGCCCAGGACTGGCCGGAGCTCATAGAAACGGCAAAAAAAATCCTTACAGAAGAGGAAAAACTCCAGGAGATAGTCCAGCTTGTCGGATCTGACTCCCTTCCGGAAAAGGAGCAGCTTACTTTGGAAATAGCCCGGATAATAAGGGAATTCTTCCTCCAGCAGAACGCATACCATGACATCGACGCCTATTCAAGCCTCAGCAAGAGCTACAGGCTGCTGAAATCCATCCTGATGTTTTCCGAAAAAGCTAAAAAGGCAGTAAAGGACGGGGTAAAGGTTTCCCATATCGCCTCCATGAAATCGAAGGCCAGGATAGCAGATGCGAAGTTCGCAAAGGACTTCGACAGGGCCCTGCAGGAGGCTGAGAAGGAGATAGAAAGGGAACTGGAGAGCCTTGTAAAAGCCTTATAATTTGTGGAATATCACTGGACGGACAAAGAAATAAACGAAGAGGAATGTGTAAAAGGAAAACAGAAAAATAAAAGGAGCAGTAAACATGCAATCACAGGCATTCAGGGAATACAGGACTGTAAGGGGGATAGAAGGCCCTCTGATATTCGTGGAAAAAACCCACCCCGTTGGCTATGGGGAAATAGTGAAAATGAGGCTGTCAAACGGAGAGGAAAGGATGGGCCAGGTCCTCGACACCAGCAGGGACATCGTTGTGGTCCAGAGCTTTGAAGGCACTTCAGGCATGGACAGGAACGCATCCGTCAGGTTCCTTGGGGACATCATAAGGCTGAAGGTCAGCAATGACATGCTGGGAAGGATATTCAACGGGAGGGGCAACCCTATAGACGGCCTTGCAGAGATAATGCCCGAGGATGAGCTTGACATCACAGGGGCTGCCATCAACCCGTATTCAAGAGCCCCCCCATCAGACTTCATCCAGACAGGCATATCGACAATAGACGGCATGAACACGCTTGTCAGGGGACAAAAATTGCCTATATTTTCAGGGTCAGGGATGCCGCACAACGATATTGCCCTGCAGATAGCGAGGCAGGCCAAGGTGAGGAACCAGAACGAGCCTTTTGCTGTCGTGTTTGCGGCCATGGGCATAACCCATGAGGAGTCAAGGAAGTTCATATCGAGCTTCGAGGAGACAGGGGCCATAGAAAGGTCTGTCGTTTTCCTAAACCTCGCTGACGACCCTGCAATAGAAAGGCTTATCACCCCGAGGCTGGCCCTTACCTCGGCAGAATTCCTGGCCTACAGGCATGGCCTCCATGTGCTTGTCATACTTACCGACATGACCAACTACTGCGAATCCCTGAGGCAGGTCAGCTCCGCAAGGAATGAGATACCTGCAAGGAGGGGCTATCCTGGCTACATGTACACAGACCTTGCCACCCTATATGAAAGGGCAGGGATGATCAAAGGGAAGAAAGGGAGCATCACACAAATCCCTATCCTGAGCATGGTGGGTGATGACATTACACACCCTATACCAGATTTGACCGGTTACATCACAGAAGGACAGATTGTATTGAGCAGAGAGCTTCATAGAAAAGGGATTTACCCTCCAATAGATGTTCTCCCGTCTCTGTCGAGGCTGATGAACTCAGGGATAGGGAAGGCAAAAACAAGGGAGGACCACAAGCAGGTCTCAGACCAGTGCTATGCAGGCTATGCGGAAGGCAGGGACTTGAGAGGCCTCGTGGCCATCGTAGGCGAGGAAGCCCTCTCAGAAAGGGACAGGCTTTTGCTGAACTTCGCCAACAGTTTCGAGGAAAACTTTGTCAGGCAGCGGATAAGCGAAGACAGGGAAATAGAGAAGACCCTCGATACGGCATGGAATCTCCTCAGCTCGCTTCCGGAAGAGATGCTCACAAGGATGAGCCCTGAGATGAGGCAGAGGCACTATAAAAAAGCGAAGTAGAAGGAGAGCTGGATATTATTTATTTTTGTTTGCGGATTAGATTCACATCATCACAATATGCAAAAGAAAGTTAGCAAAAGAGGATAATCATATGCCAGACGTAAAGACGACAAGGAGCGAGCTTATAGGGCTCAAGAAGAAGGTGAAGCTGGCCGAGTCAGGCCACAAGCTCCTCAAGAAGAAAAGAGACGGCCTCATACTCGAATTCTTCGCTGTGCTGAAGGACGCCAAGGACATAAGGAAGCAGCTCTCTGGAAAATACATCCATGCGGCCTCCCTTCTCTCCCAGACTGTGGCGCTTGAAGGCAGCGTGGAGATAAAGAGCCTTGCAATGGCCCTCAAGGAAAAGCCGTCAGTTGACCTTAAGGTGAGGAACATCATGGGAGTGACCATCCCCGAAGTCAGGACATCAAGGATAAGGAAAAGCATGGCCGAGAGGGGGTATGGCCTCCTCGGCACATCCATAAGGATGGAGCAGACGATATCGGCCTACGAGGAGCTTCTGGAGGCAATACTCAAGGCCGCTGAAACTGAGACCAAGCTGAGGAAGATACTCCTTGAGATTGAGAAGACAAAAAGAAGGGTGAATAGCCTCGAGTTTGTGCTGATACCGAGGCTGAAAAGCCAGGCCGGCTTCATCAGGTTCAGGCTTGAGGAGATGGAAAGGGAGAACATCTTCAAGATGAAGATGGTGAAGGCGAAGATAGTCGAATGACGTCTCAGCCAGATTCGGTCGATTTCACGTACTCGTATATTTTCCTCGAAATTCTGCTTGTCATCTCATCTGCCTTTTGTTCCGTCACATTTTTGCTCATGATGCACAACATATACGGCTTGTCTGGCTCGTATATGATTCCGCAATCGTGGAAGCTGCCGTAATCAGTCCACATGCCCACCTTATGGGCCACTTTCACGCCTGATGATATGCCGGCAGGTATCATGGATTCATATTCCGTATCTATCATCAGGGACAGGGCTAACTGGGAAAAAGGCCTGCGGAGATAGCTTGACATATACAGGGATCTCAGTGTAGTTATATATTCCTTCGGTGAAAGGAACAATGATTCTTCTGACCCGTTTCCGATATGCATACCAAGCGCAATCCACGCTCTCGCATAATTTTGCTGGCTGATATGCCGCAACAGAGCCTTGTTTGCCGTGTTGTCAGACTCCTTAATAAGTATGCGTAGAAGGTCGACTATAGTCGTTTTGTAGCCGGTGCCTTTCGCTGCAAGCGCACCTGCCATGGAATCAAGATCGGATGCCTGGAGAGTAACACTCTGATTTAGATCCAATCTCCCTTCTTCAACCTCTTTAAGGATTGCCACCATTGTCGGCACCTTCAAGAGGCTTGCCGGCCAGAACTTCCCCTTCTCATTGATCCCAAACCATGCGCCAGTCGTCAGATCCTCAAAATACACTCCATACTCCCCTCCCTCCATTTTCAGCATCTGTTCAATAGATTGACGGAAGGTGGCATATGAAACTGTAAATGTCTTCTGCTTCTCAAGGAACTCATCAATCTCGAGGCGGGCCACAGAAGGGTCGAGGAGAGAGAAATTCTGGCGCTCTGAAGAGATGTTGGCCTTCTCCAATCTCCATAGCGCTTGATTGGTGTTGTAGAGAGACAATGCCAGAAATCCGATAACAATAAGCAGGACAGCGGTCACATGGAGCCTTGTTACAGGGTTTATAGAAACCATAGCCCATCTATCAAATGATGGTTGCATTCTTTAAGAACTTGCCCACTGCTTTCACATTTGGCTAAAATATCCACTTTACAAATCAGCTATGCATGCATCATGCGCCCTTTCTACCCC
>CAYJTA010000013.1:14040-16357 GCA_964372825.1 uncultured archaeon
ATGACAGCATAGCTGGCAACGGCAAACACAGCAAGGGCGAACAGGAGGCCTATATATATGAATCTTATATAGCCTATAGACACTATAGATTTTTCCTCCACTATCATAATGCTTGTGATGTTTTTTGTCTCAATCTCAATTTTTCCGTAATCAGCATTCTCCTCTTCTATAATGCATACCTCGCCCTCATCGACTTCCCCGTTGCAGTCGTTATCTATGTCATCGCAAACCTCTTTTGCCTCGGGATTAACTGAAGAGTCGTTGTCGTTGCAGTCAGCCGGCGTGCAGTTCAGTTCCTCATTGGGTTCGAAAAAGCCGTCCTTGTCCGCATCCATGCATGAGGACACATATATGATCGTGTCTGCTGATGCGTTGCCGTAAGACACTATTAGCGTGTAGGATTTCTCAGGCTTTTCAGGAATGACTTCGGTGAAGGTAAAGTAGCCGTCCTTGCTGCTCTCAAGGCTCCTGTTTCCTGAAATATCTGACTGATAGGAGATTTCATCTGTTGATTTCGGCCTGCAGTCATATGTCAGAAGGCCTGAAACCTTTATGCTTTCTCCTGGATTGTATATCTTCCTGTCTGTCTGCAGCTGCATTTCAGCCCCCGGTTTCTCGCAAGAAGAGGAAACAGCTTCATTCTGCCCCAATTCCTGCTCTTTCGAGTCTGCTGAAAGGTCCAGCTTCTGTATAGAGCCTTCCTTCCATTCTATGCCTTCCTTTGCCCTGTAGCCGTTCAGGAAGAATATTACCTTTCCTCCTGCTTTCATGCCCTCCACCCTTTCCGTGGCAGGATCATCTCCATACACATAAAGCTGGCTGTAAGCCCCTTTTTCCTTTGCCCTCAGCACGCCTGCAATTATGTCTTCACCCGCCATCGCAACTATCGAGGTGCCTTCAGGCGCCTCTTTCCCATCAAGCATAAGTCTACCATCCAGCATCATAGGCGCAGGAGAAGCTGATGCCAAATGGGGCGCCATCAATATGAACAGTATCGCCAGCGCTTCTTTTGCTGTCATAAAAGGTTTTTGGATCTCAGATTCTTATAAGCAGGGCCAAAGCAGTACAGGGCGGTTACAGGGGCTAGCTGAGCGTATCAGGAACAGGATTCTGGTTGGACAGCCAGTCTGCCGGCGAATCAGTGTCGACAGTCTTGCTTCTTCTCAGTATGCTTTTCCCTTCGATTGCCGCAGGGCTCCAGCCTGCCACATAATTCTCCCATGAGACCATGTCAATTTCTGTCTCATTCCTGTTGAAGAGCCTCAGAACGTCCCCATTGTTCCCCAAAGGCAGCGGGAAGTTTCCAATATCCGGCCCGAAGCCGTATCTCGACTCAAACATGACGGCATTGGCCACGATAACAAGCGTTCTGCCGGAATCTATATGGGTCCCTATAGGAATGGTGTATGCCCCCCTGTTGTCCCTGATCTTCCACCCTGAAACGTCTGCAGCGCTTTCTGTCGGATTGTATATCTCAAACCATTCTGTGGAATTATCGTCATTCGGAGCATCATACATCACCTGAGTGAATAAAATCACAGAGGTTGTGTTTGTTGTCTCTGTATCGCATGCATCCCCTATGCCGTCATTGTCCGAATCTTCCTGATTGCTGTTTCCAGCGGAAGGGCAATTGTCATTGGCATCAGCCACGCCGTCCGAATCCGAGTCCGGGCTGTACACACACGCTGCTGTTGACGGGTTGCAGCTGTCGATTGTGCTGGCATTGCCGTCACTGCAGCTCTTCTGGCTGCAGCTGCACCCTGCCTGATCCGTCACAGACCCTGCTGCTGTGCCGGGACAAGAGTCGTTCTGGTTCGTTATTCCATCGCCATCATCATCAGTCGGGATGTAGACGCACTGTGCAGTCTGCGCATTGCAGGAATCCGCTGTCCTCGGATCACCGTCGCCGCATGTCTTCTGGCTGCAGCTGCACCCCTGGCTGTCGACAGCGCTCGAAGCTGTAGTGTTCGGGCATGAGTCGATATCGTCAGCCACGCCGTCATGGTCGCGGTCGTGCATACTGCATGAGGCGTTCAGCGGATTTGGCATATGGAGGCAGAGGTCCAGCGTCTCAGAGCAACCGTCCAGCGTGCACATGTCAGAATCATCGCAGATCCTCGGCAGTCCTATGCACCTGCCGTTTGAGCATGTCTCATTGGTTGTGCAGAAGAGGCCGTCATTGCATGCCAGGCCATCAGTTATTCTGGTCTCGGTCGCATTCTCCTGCTGGGCTTCCTTGACCTGAGTGCAGAACGAATCGGTCCTGCCAGGATTGTTGCATATGTGCTTCGTCACATTCCTCTCCCTTATGCAGGCC
>CAYJTA010000014.1:0-15198 GCA_964372825.1 uncultured archaeon
AACAGATATTCACAGGGAAGGAATGGATTTAGTAAGAGAAATCGTAGAAGATTACAAGAAAGAGAATTTCAAAACCTTTGTACTAACAGCTAGTACCAGAAAGGAAAAGGACATTTATCACATAGAAACAGCTGCAAAATACGGCTCGCACGTCGTGACAATACCTTTCTCTCTTTTTGAGCACATTTTCAGTACAAGAGGAAAAGAAGGAGTCAGGCTTATTCACGAATTAAGAAAATCTCATGCTTATCAGCCTATAAAATCATCAAAGCCATCATTCAGTGCAGAATTCGACTGGTCCAAGCTTGCGCAGTTCGAGCGCGAACTCACGGAAGAAGGTGTCAGGCGATTTTTGGCTGATGCAAAATCAGCCGGCTACAGGATAATCGACAGCAGGATGCACTCTTCCGTGGAGGCCTGCAGGTGGACGAAAGCGAGGCTGAATGGGAGGAGGAACTGCTACAAATCCGTTTACGGAATACAGTCCCACAGGTGCGTGCAGATGACTCCGGCACTCGATTTTTGCACCTTTTCCTGCCAGTTCTGCTGGAGGAGCTTCGGGCCTGACAGGTTCAGGACCATTCGGCATCATGAGGCTGAAGATAGAATTTGCCCTTTTTAAACCCTCCGGAAAGCAATATCGCTATGATATCCAGAAGAGCGGCCAGCATCAGCCCTTCGCCGACGCTGGCCATAACAGCCAAGGCCAAGGAAATGGCGGCCAAAGGCATAGATGTTGTGCCGTTTGCGGCCGGAGAGCCAGACTTCGACACGCCTGATCACATCAAGCATGCGGCCATGGAGGCCATAAGGGAAGGCTTCACTAAATACACGGCCACAGGCGGCATTCCGGAGCTGAAGGAGGCCATATGCGGGAAATTCAGAGTGGACAATGGCCTTGAATACTACCCTGAAAATATTCTTGTGTCCAATGGGGCCAAGCAGTGCCTCTACAATCTGCTCCATGTGCTGCTTGAACACGAGGATGAGGTGCTCATACCCATGCCTTTCTGGGTCAGTTTTGACGAGATGGTGAAGCTTGCCGGGGGAAAATCCGTTTTTTTGAAATCGGATGATTTCAAAATTGCTCCTGAAGCATTCAGAAAAAATATCAGCCAAAAGAGTAAAATTCTCATACTTAACTCTCCTTCAAACCCTGCAGGAACGGTATACAGCAAAGAGGAGCTTGCTGCAATAGCGGAGATATGCGTTGAGAAGAATATCCGCGTGATAAGCGATGAGATATATGAAAAGATCGTGTACGAAAAACAGCACCACTCTATAGCTTCTATCAATCCGGAAATAAAGAAGCTGACTTGTGTTGTCAATGGGGTATCAAAAACGTATGCGATGACAGGATGGAGAATTGGTTATTGTGCTGGAGAAAAGAATATAATAAAGGCAGCAAGTTCACTGCAAGATCATTCGACCTCCAACCCCAACAGCATCGCCCAGAGGGCCGCTCTGGCTGCACTGACAGGCCCCCATGACAGCATCCGGAGGATGGTTGACGAATACCGGAAAAGGAGAGACTATATGCTGAACAGGCTGAGCCATATAGGCGGCATAGAGGCCAGGAAGCCAGATGGCGCTTTCTATATATTTGCGGATGTCTCGGGCCTGTATAGCAAGAAAATGAGGGGCTCGGTTGAATTCTGTGACAAGCTGCTGGAGAAGGCCCATGTTGCGGCCATACCCGGGATAGCATTCGGCGACGACAACCACGTGAGGTTAAGCTATGCGACAAGCATGGAAAACATAGGGAAAGGCATGGACAGGCTGGAGAGGTTTGCCCAATCAGTATCTACAGCGGCCTGACCTCATCCATCGAAGGCAGTATATGGTCATTTTTTGGCTCCACCATGCCTGCAATCCTTTTTGCGGCCGCATGCATGAGCTGGTCGTCTATCCTCACAATCCTTTCGTCAAGTATCTTTCTCATGAAAAAGGGGAAGACAAGAGAATTATTGATCTGGTTCCCGAAGTCGCTTCTCCCTGTTGCAACAATTATTGCTCCTGCCTCCTTGGCCTCGTCAGGCATGATTTCAGGGTCAGGGTTGGAGAGGGCAAAAGCTATGGCATCCCGGCTCATCCTCCTGATAATGCTGCCTGAAACAATCCCTTTATGGCCAGAAACCCCTATGAACACATCGCTTCCCTGCATGGCATCTTCCAGCGTCCCTGATTCCTGTTTGTTATTGGTGATTTCTGCCAATTCCTGCTTATACTTATTAAGAGAAGCTCTTTTTTTATGAATGATTCCATTGCTGTCGAGAACAAGCAGGTTCCGTGCGCCTGCATGGACAAGGAGCTTTGCTATGCCGTAGCCTGCGGCCCCTGATCCTAGGATCACTATCCTGACCGTCTCCATGCTCTTATTCACAACCTTCAATGCGTTCATGAGGCCTGCTGTGACAATTATTGCTGTCCCGTGCTGGTCGTCATGGAAGACGGGTATATCAAGCCTTTCTGACAGCTTTTCAACAATCTCAAAGCACTTGGGCGCCTCTATGTCCTCTATGTTTATCGCTCCGAAATTCGGGGAAATGTTCTCAACAATGCTTATTATTTCATCTGCCTGCTGCGTCTTCAGGCAGATGGGGCATGCGTCCACATTGCCATAGGCCTTGTAAAGCATGGCCTTGCCCTCCATCACAGGAAGGGCCGCCTCAGGCCCCTGGTTGCCGAGGCCCAGTATCCTTGAGCCGTCTGAGACTATTGCGATCGAATTTCCTTTTCCTGTATATTTGTACGCATCTGCCTTGTTTTTGGCAATAATTCTTACTACCTCTGCAACCCCGGGTGTATACAGAAGGCTCAGAACCTCCCTGCTCATTTCTGCCTTTGGCCTGATCTCTATCTTCCCCTTCAGCTGCTCATGAAGCCTGACGGCCTCTTCTTTTATGTCCATGTCTGCGCCCTTTTGCCTATTACTGCCTCTCCTGTCCGGCAATAGAAATAGTGATTATAGGCGTACGTCTTTTATTAATGCTTTTCCTGAAGCGGTTGCCTCTGAAAGCGCCTCTTTCTGCCCCTATGCTCTTTCATTCCATTGTGGTGATCAAATCGGTCTCTTAGGCAAGTGAAAGTGGTGCAGTAAGCCTGAAACAGCTTTAAATTTTTAACGCCCTATGTTAAACTGATGGCTATGCAGTACGAGGCGAGGAAGCACATTAATCCAGATTTAGAGATTGTTGCAGAGTCGGTTTTGGAGGAAGTCAGGAAAAAGGGGGCAGGGCAGCATGCCTTCGAAGGATTTGGAGTTATATACGCAGGATGTTATTGACGCGTTAAAGCTGCGTAATGGCATGCCCTCCTTGCCCTTCTTCTTTATTTCATCTTCCACACATCCCAGCAGGAGTTCCATGCTTTCGTCACCGGGAACATAGGCTTTTGACGCAACATTCAATGTGATGAATTCTCCCACTATCAGATATCCGACAACATCATTTACACATATCTCACGGGATGCCGGTAAATATATTCTAGACACCAGAAAAGAACTGGGACTTGCTGTCAAGCCTACCCAAATCTTCGAAATTCTTAAGAAGAGGGGCGTTATTGGGGATGAGTTGAGGGACCAGAAGACCGTTTATGTGCATGCCGATGTGTCTCGATCTTACTATTGAACGTTCCGAAATTACTGACACTTAGGCCCGTTTGTTGTACAGACTTGGTAAGAACCTCTGCATTCCTATAGTCTTTTCTTTCCAAAAGAAAAGCCCATTCGGCAAAAGAAAGGGATTACTGATACCGAAAAGTGAGATTTACTGGCACTTCGGTCCTGATGTGGTGCATGATTGATATGTACCGCGACATTCCTGTATGAAGAAGCTGCTGTACCACTGGCAGCCTTTCTTGGACACGCATGATGTCTGGGAAGCGATGCCCTTGCAGCTCTTTGATTCGCATGCCTGCACAAGCTGGCAGCTCTGGGAGCAGCACTGGCTGTTGGCGGCGCATGACGAACCTGTGGACAAACATGAGCCGCCTGAAGAGCAAAGGCCATTCGAGCATGTCTGGCCGGATGGGCATGCTGTGGCAGTGCCGTATTCAAGGCAGCTGTCGGAATCGAAATTGCCGCATACCTTGTAGCTTGCCGAGCTGGAGCATATTCTGCTGCCTGTGGCGCACTCATCCGTGCATGAACCACCACCCGGGCAGATGGAAAACTCATGGACAGAGCATATGGCGCCCATTATGTTGTTGATATTGCCTGTTATTATGCTGACAAAGGATTCAAGGTAGTTGGTCCTGTTCTCGAGGCTCCTCGCCCTTGCAAGCAGGGTGTCATATTCCTGCTGGGCTTTCTCAAGCTTCGAGTACAGGTCTGTAAGGTTATCCCCCGAGCTGTTGGGCGGCGGGAACTTCATGTCGCAGGGGACTATGTTCGTGACAGGCCCTGATGCGTCCGCATTCACCTCCATGTCTATGTTGGAGAAGCCTGCCTGCCCCGGATGGGTGAAGCTCACTGTCACGAGGCCCCTGTAAAGCTTCGACTGGGATATGCAGATCTTGAAGTGGATATAGCGTGTTTCGTTAGGTTTCATGGTGAAGTTGAAGGCAGAAAGGTTGGCTATGTTCTTTATGTCCCCTCCGAGCTTGAGGGCCACATTAATATCAGCATTCCCCTTGTTCCTGAAGCCCAGAGGAACAGCAGTCGGCGGCCTGTGCGCTGATGTGTCGACAAGATAAGTGCTGCCTGTGAGGTTGAACTTGAATGTCTGCTTGTAGGTGAGTATCTCGCCTATTCCAAGGGCATAGGCGTAGCTGGCTATGGCTAAGATTCCAGCTGCTGCTGCAAAGATTATGGCCGCTTCCTTTTTCATCAACTGAATTTTCCATCGAAGGATTTAATGTGTTTTGATTTTTCAATACGATGCCACTACAGATGTACTCCATTTGCCGGGCTGGCTCTTGATAATGTCAAAGCAATATTTGTAATTGCTTTCTTTGGATAGAGGCCATAGTTTTTTTCGTTTACAACACCAGTAATGCCTTTTTCTGGATACCCTGCCCTCTTTTTTGGAAAAAGAGGGTGGTTGAAAAGAAAGCCTACTTGAAGACAAAGCCCGTTTCCTTCGACCAGAAAAGGAGATCAAGTTCGGCCATGCCAATGCCCAATCTTGAGGAAAGCCCCCTCATCCTGTTTTCTATTTCAATGTATTTTTTCGGTGAGAGGCTCTTTGGCACCGATCTTATGACTTTCAGGCCTTCCAGATTCCTCAGCACATGCCTGTCAAGTATTGCTATGTCTTCCCCGTGGCCTGTGTTCCTCAGGAAATGGCTGGCCTCTTTATATCCCATCCCTTTGATGTTCTCCACAAGCCATTCCCTTGACTCTATAGGCCGGCCTATAGGGAGCCTCAGGTCACCGTTCAGGAAGCGCTCCCTTGCAAGGGAAAGGTAAATTGATTTGTTTCTGTGGAACCTTACTCCTGCCTGTTTCAGGATTTTTCTGACCTCCCTTATACTGAAATTATAGGGAAAACCACTATTCACAAGCTGTTTTATGGCCGCATCTGCTGAAAGGGCCTTGGATTGGGGGGTGAGGAGGCAGAAGCAGAGCTCGAGGAAGATGCCATCTTTTGCTTTGTTTTTGAATGTTCTGAAATGATCTAATCTTGCTCTTATATCTTCCTTCTTCAACCTGTATAAATCAAGCAGCTGGCCTGTATTTTCCATATTCCCAGTCCTTTCATTTATCGGCAAGCCTGGCACTCCTTACCTTCAGCCAGCCTGTCGAGCTTTCCTTGTCCCAAATGATTTCTGTCTGGCCTAATTTGAGCTTACTTTTGAATAAAGGGCAATCTGTCACCAGGGTTTCATATTCTCCGCCTTCCCCGGACAAATGGAACTTGTATTTCTCTGACAGCATTTTCAGCTTTCCAAAATTGTTTTCATCTATTTCCCTTCCCAGCCACTCCTTCCTAAGGCCTTCGGCGGCCACGCCTGTCATCACAATCCTGAAATTATATTTGAAAAGCAGCTTCCATTCTTCTTCTGGTTTCTTTTGCCAAAGAGGGGTGTATACCTTGAGTGCCAGTTTTTCGCAGATCTTTTTGACCCTCTCATACTGGTACACGCTTGCAAGGGCTCCTGCTGCTATTCCTTGCGCCCCATCCTTCTTAGCAATTCTTAATAACCTTTCCAAATCCTTCAGCTCCTTTTCCTTGATTCCTTTTGTTTCAGAAATGAGAAGCCTTTTATGCATGGCCGCTGCCTGCAGCTTTGTCAGCCATGTGTTGGGATAGTGGAACATGTAACTCTCCTCGCTGGAAGAGTGCATGGTTGCAAGCGAAAGTATCTCATGGCCATCCTTGAGGGCAAGATATGCCGTCAGAGTCGAGTCCTTGCCTCCCGAGAAGAGCACTGAAAGCTTCATGGCAATAATTGAACTGCTTTCCTTAAAAGCGGCTCAATCTTATTAGCAGCAAGGCAGAATATTAAATGTGGTGCCTTGACATACGAAAGCATACTGAACCCTGTAATAATCTTCCTCGACGTAGTCGGAGGTATAATCCTGGTTTACGGCTCCATGATAGCGGCCTACACTGTCTTCCTGCATGAGGCAAAGGAGCTGTCGGGCAAGAAGACTGCTGATTTCAGGAGGATAAAGCATGCTTTCACCCACAGGATAGTCTTTGCCCTCGAGTTCTTCATAGCCGCAGACATCATGAAGACCATCCTCGTACCCACATTAGAGGATCTCATACAGCTTGCCATCATAGTCGCAATAAGGACTGTGCTGGCATATTTCCTTAATAGGGAGATGGAGGGGGCGAAATAGGTATGCATTGCCTCAAAACCAAAGTCAATCTTCTGGTCTGTTCTCATTCTGAAGACTGGAAATATCTGCATTTTCTCGGTTAAATCTTACTATATCCATCTTCTTGAACCTCACTTTGCCGAGAGAAGCAAGAAAGTTACTGGCCAGTTCGCCTGACTTCATCACAGAATCCCATGAAGCTATGTAGTCTCCGACCTCGCGATCCTTTATCTGCCTCAGACTCTCATAAAGTTTGCCTGAAGATTTGCTTTCAATGCATGTCTCTTCCAGAGCCTCTGTGTTATAGCCAAGCCTTCTGAATACACGCACTACAAGGTTGTTGGCCATAGCCTCTGAAAGCGAGTTAATCTCAAGGCTCAGATAGAAGATATGAAAAAGATGTTTATCTTCCATATCCATAAGCTGGTTAATCTTCTCTTCTGCATCTTCTGCATCAACAGGATCTATTCTGAAGCCTGCCTTATCCAACTGCGTTGATAGTATTGCAGCTGCGCACACCACAGGCCTCGGCTGAACGGCATATGGAATGAAATGGCCGTATTCATGGGAGAATGATGCGAGATGGGGTGGCAGGCTGCCCTTGTGCATCCCTGCATATATTTCTACTCCTTTATCATTGAGCACTATGCCGCATGATGTGCTGACAGCAATGCCTGATTTGCACATTATTTTTCCATCTCTTTCGACTTCAATGCTGGCCAAGTTGCCTGACATCGGGCACATGAACATGCTATCGTCTTCTGTCTCTGCTGAGTAATGTTCATAGGCTTTCTCTGGTTTAGGAAACTCTCTAACTGAAGAAGCGAATGCTTCGGGTATAAGAAGGGACTGCTCTGCAATTTTCACCTTTGTGTAATGTTCTCCCAATACGCTCCTGTAGGCCTCCTCCAGTGCTTGTTCGTGATCCTTAAGTTCCTGCAGGAGTTTTTCGTTTCTTCCTCTATAGATCATATTTACTATTTATTAGTAGTATTTAAATCTATTTATTGTGTAAGAGAAGCTATTTCCTTATCTCAGCATCCACACACACCTTCCACACCCTCGGCGCATAGGGCAGGGCCATTGTTTTTGACAGTATTTTCATCTTTGCTTTTTTCTTCTTGCAGATCTTCTCGAAAAGCCTTATGGTCTCTGAATACGGGTCTGACTCGTGGCCTGTCCCATAGAAGTGTATTACCCCTTTTTTCTTCAGGCAATTGATTGCCAGATCCAGATAGTCATGGCCATGGAGGGGCAGAGGCATCACTATCCTGTCGAATTTGCCCTTGTATTTGGGGCAGACCTTTTTTACATCGCCTTGAACAGCCTCTATTTTATCCTGAGTTTTGTTCAGTTCTATATTCTTTTCCATGTAATCAAAAGCATCCTTGTTCAGCTCAACGGCAACAATCCTCCTGACAAGAGGCTGTCTCTTCGCTATCTGTATGGCAAAGGGGCCAATTCCAGCGAACATCACAAGCACCTCTTCGCCTTTCTTCACCTGGCCTGCTATCCTCTGCCTTTCGGTCAGTTCTCTTGGAGAAAAATAGACTTTTTTTATGTCAAGAATAAATCTGCATCCATATTCCTTATGGATTGTTTCTGTTGTTCTGCCCTTAATCAGGCTTATTTTTCTCAGCCTCAGTTTTCCTTTTCTTTCATCCGCCTTCATGCACACTGTCTTTATGCTCTTGTGTAGTTTCAGAAGGGCCTCTGCTATCAGCTTCCTCTTTTTGCGCAAGGCTTGGGGGACCTCGAGTATGGCTATATCGCCCACAATCTCAAAACTGCCCCTGAATTCTTTCATCTCCTTTTCTGATAATTTTTCTTTCAGAAGCTCTTTCAGGTTCATCTTACACCTGCCCCAGCTTTATGGAAGCCACATCCTCGTATTCGGCCCCTTCCCTCGAAAGCGTGCTCTTCTTCAGCTTTATCTCATTAACCGTCATCCTGCCAAAATCATGGCTTTCGAAATTTCTGAGGGCGGAAAGCAGCTTTTCAGAATTTCTTGGTGACTTTATTCTGGCAACAGTCAAATGGGGGTTAGGCTCCCTTTCCTCTTTTCTGATATAGTCCAGCTTTTCATTGAGCCTTTTTGACAGTTCGGCCATCATTCCGTTATCCTGCACGCCTATCCATATGACTTTCGGGAAGCTGGGGCTGCCGAAATATCCCATCCCGTTGAAGACAGCGTCAAATTGTTTCACTTCCTGGACAGATTCTGTTCCTCTGGAAACGATTTCATCCAGCAGGGAGTCTTCAATTTCACCGAGGAATTTCAGCGTCACATGCAGGCTTTCTTTCTTTACAAATCCGGCATCAGCTCCTGTTTTTCGCAGAGTATCCACCGCATCTGCTATATTTTCCTTAATATCCTTATCTATATCGGCAGCAAAGAAAAGTCTCATCAATATTGTTGTGGAGGGAAGGTAATATTACTAACCGCCTTCCACAACCGCCTGAGCCGCAGCAAGCCTTGCTATGGGCACACGGAATGGCGAGCAGCTGACATAGTCCATCCATTCTCAGCTCACAACTATCCCTTCACGCATGGCTTCTGAAACGATGGAAACCCTGCCTTTAAGCTCTTCAAACTCCTTTCTGCTGTAGATGAGGAAATCAACAGGATAGCCGACCTTGCTTTTCAGGTGCCATTCGTTGTAAAGCTTGGGGAGGACATCGAAAAAATGCTTTGTGCCGTATTTCCTGCTGACAACAATTATGTCCACATCGCTGTGTTCATTCATGGAGCCTCTTGCGGCAGAGCCGAAGATGATAATAGTGTCTACGAAGAACTTCTTCTCTATGCTCTTTTTGAACTTTTCCACTCTTCTGATTATGCTCTGCTTGTCTGTCCCTTTACCCATTCTATCACCATCCTGCAGTTTTCGATAGCATCCTCTGCATTCTCCTTTCTGTAAACAATATCGGTTGGGTAGCGTGTGGCGATATAATGAGGATTAAGGGTTCCGCACAGCTTTACAATACCGTCTCCTGCGCCGACTTTTATGGCAAGCTGCTCAAGGTCATG
This sequence comes from uncultured archaeon, assembly GCA_964372825.1. Taxonomy (GTDB): domain Archaea; phylum Aenigmatarchaeota; class Aenigmatarchaeia; order QMZP01; family QMZP01; genus JACPNN01. The sequence goes on from CAYJTA010000014.1 coordinate 9,801, forward strand.
AATTTTCCACAGTCTTCTGAATTTCAGTATGTGAAGAGCTTTTAAGGCTTTCTCAGCTCCCTGATGGGAATAGAAAGCAGCAGCTTCATACTCATTGTTATCAAGATTGACCTTTGCTGTAAGAATGTCTTTGTGTGCTTTCTTCAGCCATTTTTGGGCCTCTTCCTTGTCCTTATATTCCATGATTATCTATAATGGCTGTTTCTTAATAAGATAGCAGATTTGTATCTGAACCGCAAATCCGATCTGTGTTTCGTTTTTAGCTGGTGGCTTTGTCTTCCACCGCAGCCTGAGCCGCAGCAAGCCTTGCTATGGGCACACGGAATGGCGAGCAGCTGACATAGTCCATCCTTACCCTGTGGCAGAACTTGACAGATTCGGCATCGCCTCCGTGCTCGCCGCAGATGCCTATCTTGAGGTTTGGCCTTGCCTTTCGGCCTCTGTCTATCCCAATTTTGATCAGCTCCCCTATCCCTTCCTCGTCTATTGTCTGGAAAGGGTCTTTGTCCAGTATGCCCTTTTCAAGGTAATGGGGGAAGAAGCTGCCTGTGTCATCCCTTGAGAAGCCGAAGCCTAGCTGGGTCATGTCGTTTGTCCCGAAGGAGAAAAACTCTGAGACCTCTGCAAGCCTGCCTGCCAGAAGGGAGGCCCTTGGGATTTCTATCATCGTGCCGACAAGGTGGGGTATTTCCCTTATCCCGAATTTTTCCAGGGTTTCCCTGCAAATTCTCTCTGAAATGGCAAACTGGTGCATAAGCTCTTCCGTCCCCATCACGACAGGAATCATTATTTCAGGCTCCACCTTCCTGCCTTCCTTCATCAGCTCCGCAGAGGCCTCGAATATCGCTTTAATCTGCATCTCGCTTATCTCAGGATAAGTTATGCCCAAACGCACGCCCCTGTGGCCCATCATGGGGTTAGTTTCCCGCAGGAATCTGGCCCGGTTCTCAAGCTCCTCCACGGTCACGCCGAGGCTGCCAGCAAGCTCCCCAAACTTTTCTCCCTCATGCGGAACGAATTCGTGGAGAGGGGGGTCCAGCAGCCTGATGGTGACCGGCAAACCGTCCATCACTTCCATTGTTGCCTTTATGTCATCCTTCATGAACGGGTAGAGCTCTGTCAGGGCCTTCTTCCTCTCCTCTTCTGTCTTGGAAATGATCATCTTCCTCAACAGAAAGAGGGGCTTCTCAGAGCCCTTGCCGTAGAACATGTGCTCCATCCTGAAGAGGCCGATGCCTTCTGCCCCGAAGGATTTGCCTTTCAGCGCATCTTCTGGCGTATCGGCATTCGCCCTTATTTTCAGTTTCCTTATGGAATCGCATAGCAGAAGGAATTCATTTAAAGTTCCGTTTTCTTCAGAGGGATTGATCATCTGCAGGCTTCCCTCATAGATATTGCCCTTTGTGCCATTGAGGGTGATCCAGTCCCCTTCCCTGATAACCCTGCCATCGGCTGAAAACTGTTTGGAATTGTAATCGATGTGTATAGCGCCACAGCCCACGATGCAGCATTTCCCCCAGCCTCTCGAGACAAGGGCCGCATGGGATGTGACTCCGCCCCTTGCGGTAAGTATGGCCTGCGCAGCCCTCATCCCTTCGACATCCTCGGGGTTTGTCTCTTCACGGATCAGAATAACCTTTTTGCCCCTTTTCGCCCATCCGACGGCATCAGCGGCTGAAAAGACAGCCTGACCGGCTGCTGCTCCCGGGCCTGCCGGAAGGCCTCTGGCAAGCGGCCTTTTGCCCATTTCCTCGTTTGGATCGATCACAGGATGCAGCATCTCGTCAAGCTGGAGGGGAGTTACACGGGATATCGCTGTCTCTTTTGTTATCAGGCCTTCTCTATGCATGTCAACGGCCATCCTTACAGCTGCAGGGCCGTTTCTCTTGCCAACCCTGCACTGGAGAATATAGAGCCTGCCTTTCTCTATTGTGAATTCGATGTCCTGCATGTCCTTATAGTGTTTTTCTAGCTTTTTTTGAATATCAAATAATTCCCTGTATATCTCTGGCATGTGTTTTTCCAAGCTGATCAGATCCTTGTTATGGTCGGTTTTGGAATATTCATTAAGAGGCGCAGGCGTCCTTATGCCGGCCACCACATCCTCCCCCTGGGCGTTTGCCAGATATTCCCCATAGAACTCATTCTCCCCGTTGCCGGGGTTCCTTGTGAAAGCCACGCCAGTCGCTGATGTATCCCCCATGTTGCCGAAGACCATGGCCTGCACATTGACAGCGGTCCCCCAGTTATCCGGTATGTTCTCGATCCGTCTGTAGGCAACGGCCCTCTTGCCGTTCCATGAAGCAAAAACAGCACTTATCGCTTCCCATAGCTGGGTTTCGTGGTCGTCCGGGAATTCCTTTTTCAGGACTTCCTTTATTTTTCTCTTGAAGTCAGAGCATAACTGTTTGAGATCTTCAGCGGATAATTCCGTATCTGAAATGATTCCTTTATTTTTTTTCAGTGATTCCAATATCCTTTCCAATTGCCTCCTTATCCCCATTTCGCCGTTCTCAGGCTCGATTCCGGCGGCCTTCTCCATAACAACATCGGCATACATCATTATCAGCCTCCTGTAGGCGTCATAAACAAATCTTTCATCCCCTGTCTGCCTTATCAGGCCCGGGATTGTTTTTTCTGTAAGGCCAGCATTCAGGACAGTCTCCATCATGCCGGGCATGGATATCCTTGCCCCTGAACGGACCGAGACGAGAAGGGGGTTTTCTGGGCTTCCGAATTGCTTTCCTGCAAGGCCTTCTATGTCCTTCAGGGCGCTGGACACTTCCTTTTTCAATTGCTCAGGATATCGTTTTTCATCCAAATAATAGGTGCAGACCTCTGCTGTAATAGTAAATCCGGGCGGCACAGGCAACAAAAGATCAGGCTGGCCGGCCATCTCATGGAGGTTTGCTCCTTTCCCTCCGAGAAGCTCCCTCATGCTGCCGTTGCCTTCAGCCCTTCCTCCGCCGAAAAAATAAACGGGTTTCTCTGCCATTGTTTTGAAACAATACTTCTTCCAATTGCCTCCTAGTTTTATATTAGGAGGAAACTTAAATACGTCAGCTTCTTCAGGCAGGATACTGCCATGGATAAGGCCGAAAAGGCGCTGAAAGATTGATATAACGCCGATATCACCACTCCGTGGGGTTCACACCAACTTCACATCTGCTTCACGTTTCTTGCGAATCTTTTTAAAGTGCTTAAATAATAGAACTTTATGGCTCCCGTATCCTTCGGCTGGAAAAAGAACCCGTTCTCGTTCAGGCTGATGTCAGACTTCTTCGTCGGCTACAATAAGGAGAAGATGGAGGTGTATAGGGGGCTGAACAATGGCGATAAATTCGCTCTTCTGCTCGGCCCAACAGGCTCCGGCAAGACGACTTTCATGATGTACATCCAGAGGGCGTTCAGGAACCACAGGATAATATTCCTCCCGAAGCCGCCGAAGAACCCTTCGGACTGGATCGGCATATTCGGCCCTGTCCTTGGCCTGTCAATACCGTTCTTCAAAAGGGATATCACCCTGTACAACCTGCACGAGAGGCTGAACAGGAGGCTGGGAAGCAGAAGGTGCCTCGTCTTTGTTGACGAATGCCATGAGGCCAGCACTGAAAGCCTCGAGTGGATAAGGAGCATTGCCGACCAGACAGAGAACATGTCGGTGATAATTGCAGGCCTGCCGGTCCTTGAGAAGAGCCTGAAGGAGAACCTTGAGACGCTTCTGAAAAGGGTTTCCATAAATGTGAAGCTGACAAATCTCACAAAGAGCGAGACAAGAGAACTGATTAAAAAAAGGATAGAAAGCTATGGCGGGACAGATATCTATCCTTTCACCAATGAAGTGGTTGACCTGATATATGAGAAGACGGCAGGCTTCCCGAGGGAGATCCTGAGGGCCTGTGATGACCTTGTCAAGAAGGCCTCGGACAAGAACATGACGACAATTGATGTCAATTTCATGAGGGAAATGGACACGGAAGAGACCGCAAGGGTGGCCATAGAGACGGTGGACAGGCTCCCTGAGAGGCAGAAGGGCATACTGAAGCTTCTCTCGTCAAGAGGGGCAATGACGCCCAATGAGCTTGCCGGCTCGGCGGGCATGGCCGAGTACAAGGACAAGGGCAATGCAATACGAGCGATGAACAACATCCTGAAGAGGCTCATGGATGAGGGCTTTGTCGAGAGGGACAGGCAGGGGAAGATGTTCGTCTACAAGGTCACAAGCAAGCTGAAGACGATACTGGTGACGGCTTGAGAAAGAGGCAAGAATGACGACATATATATTTAAATCACACAAAGGCAATGGGTTTCTGGCTTCCAGCTCTGCATTGCCCTATGGAGGGTTTCCTCTCGAGTACTCCGATTTTTTATGCTTATTGTCATATGATATAAATGCGGATGAACCTGCTGTGTGGCAAAGGTTCCGGCACAGGCCGAGCTTCATTGATTATTTGAAACAGTCGGAAGCCTTCCCCCTGACAAGAAGGGACTTGGCAGGCATCCTGAGAGGAAAATCTGCAGAATTCGAACAGCATCCAAAGAAGCCCCAGATGAAACAGTACTTGGCAGAGACAAGGCAGGCCTTGGAATTGATTGGGCCATAAGCTGATAGCTGCCAAAACTAAAATTCAAGTCATGCGTCAGCAAGAACTCTACAATATGTCCTTCTCCGCCACTATCACGAAGTCCCCTACCGATTTCACCGCAGAGAAGGGTACAAGAGACCTCTTCTTCTCGTTCTGCTGCAGGTTCAGGGCTTCCGAATGGGCCGTGGTCTCTGAAAGCACAAGGTTGATCAGCTCGCCTGACTCGACTATGTATTCTATGTCGCCCACGACGCCGAACTTTCTCCCTGATTCCTCAGAAACGAGCATCTTGCCCACAAGGTCCTTCGCCCTTATCTTTTCTTCCTCGGCCATATTCCATTATATGCTTCCCTTCTTTTTAAGCTTTCTTTGGGCGTAGTGTCTTAATAGGCATTGCTGCTGCTTTTAATTTCCTCCAGGGAAATTTCAACATGATTCCTGCAATCACAGCCTCCCAGATGGCCAGAATAGATGAGCTCGCCCCACAACATGGCATAAGCCTTGAAAGCATGATGGAGAAGGCAGGTATGAATACTGCTGAACTGGCCAGGAGGCTTCTGGGAAAGAATTACAAGAGCAAAGCCGTCTGCCATCTTGTCGGGAAAGGAAATAATGGAGGCGATTCTGTTGCAGCGGCCAGATATCTTGCAGGCTGGGGCATAAAAAATATCCTCATTTTCTCACATCCCTTTGCTGAACTGAAGGATTCCGTCAAAAGGCAGATCAGCTTGTTGCCTGAAAGGAATATGGAAATAATCCCGGATGAAGCTGGTTCAGAAATACTGGCCATAATGAAATCCTCAGGCCTGATA
>CAYJTA010000015.1:0-4278 GCA_964372825.1 uncultured archaeon
CATATCATATATTATTTGGTTGGGGATAATAAAAGCAACCAGCTACCTGACTGAGGACTCGAACTTTGTAGGCAAACCAGCATCTTTTAGTCTTTTGATCTGCTCCTCATGCGATGCAGGCTTTCCTGACTCAAGAACTTCCTTGATTTCCTGCTTGGATTTTCCGCACTCAGGGCATTTGCCATTCACAATTGTCTTTGCATCGTGAACGAACTTGGTTCTTTTGGCCCCTGATGCTATCCTGCTAACATTCCACGAGATATACGCTGGGACGAAGGTCACAGAGACTCTTCCTTTCCTGCAAAAAGGGCATTCTACGATCTCATTTCTTGGCCTTGAGCTTTCAGATATTTCCATATGAACAGCCTCAGTTATCGCATTCCTCTCCATCAGCAGCAAGAAGCTGTAATTAATAGCGCTTTTAAGGCTTAAATGAATATATAAATCATGACAAATCATGATGAGGCAAAGACAGCAATCAAGCGGCTGCTTTTGAGGTATTCTGAACTACCCAATCCAGGCTCCGAGGCTGAAAGGCGGGTGGAGGAATTTCTCAGACCGCTTTTCGAGTCGCTTGGATGGGACTGGCTGAGCAAAGATGTCATCCCCCAGAAAAAAATCAGGGGAGGCCAGCGCACTACAAGGGTGGATTTCGCTTTCAAAAAGGCCGGCGACGTGCGGCCTTCATTCTACCTCGAAGTCAAGCGCTTCTCCAACCAGCTGGATAATCCGGAAGATATACAGCAGGCGATAGGATACGGAAAAAACGGCGGCATACGGTGGGTGATCCTGACAAATTTCAATAGGTGGGGAATATTCAATTCGGATTTCTTTGACGAACCGCACCATGCAGAACTATTTGAGTTCACCCTTGACGAATGCCTCGAGAAGAGCGAGAAATTACAATGGCTACTACTCTTTTCGCGGGAAAAGAGTGGTTTTGCACCAGATAACTATGCAAAGGAGCACAAGAGATGGAAGAAGAGCGAGAGTGTCGAGTATCTGCTCACCAAGCAGCTGATTGATTTCAGGGAAAAGCTCTCCAAGGCCATCTATGAGCAGAACACTCTCCTTTTCAATACTACAGAACCTAACGAGGATGTGTCGCTTGACGCATGCATACAGCACATCATAGACAGGATAATATTCTGCCGCATGCTTGAGGACAGCGGGGCAGATCCTGAGAGGAAGATGGCCGACGAATTCGAGAAGTGGAAGTCCGACAGAAGGGTGCAGTTTTATCGCGAGTTCCTCTGCGCTTTCTGGGCCAAGATGAAGAAGAGATACGACAGCAAGATATTCAACAGCCACAGGATAGACGGCCTCTCCATAAAGAACGAGGACTTCGTCCCGCTTTTCGAGTCCTTCTATGTGAACCCGAAGACGCGTCTTAGATACCGCTTCGAGGCCATAGGTACTGATGTTCTGGGTCATGCGTACGAAAACTACCTTTCTTATAGAGTAAAACGCACAGCGAAGAGGGCCGGAATGGAGGAGGAGCTTTACAAGCGCAAGCAGGGAGGAATCTATTATACGCCCGAATTTCTTGTAGACCATCTGGTGCGCTCCACACTGGGCGAGAAGCTTAAAGGATGCGGGACCCCTGAGGAAGCTCTGAAAATAAGGGTACTTGATCCCGCATGCGGCTCAGGCACTTTCCTTGTGCGCGCTCTGGAGGAGTTCAGGGAATGGTTCGAGGGGCGTGAAAAGGAAAACGGCAGCAGCGAGACAGACAGCATGCCGTTCCTCCACTCAGTTGTGGAAAGCTGCATCTACGGGATCGACATAGACCCAAGGGCTGTGCAGTTGGCCGAGCTCAACATCTTCCTGCGGATAGCCGACGCATCACGGCAGTTGCCGAAGCCGAACATAATAGAGCGAAATTCGCTTGTCTGGGACGGCGACATAAAAAATTCCTTCAGGTTCGAAAGGGATTTCCCTCTTGCTCATGAGCAGGGAGGCTTTGACGTGGTCATCACCAATCCCCCATGGGAGAAGTGGAAGCCTGACTCTCAGGAGTTCTTTGAGCAGTTCCATGAAGGCTTCAAGAGCCTGCAAGTGCAGAAGGCCAAGAAGGCGATGGCCGAAATGCTCAAGTCAAGGACGGCCGTAAGGCACCAGTGGGAGGCAAAGCTCAGCGAATACAGGATGTATTCGGACATATTCCGCAGCACCTACCAGTTCCAGTCGGCCGAGGCAGGCGGCAGAAAGGTTTCAGGGGACATAGACCTCTACAAATTGTTCACAGAGAGGGCCTACCATCTCCTGAAGGATGGCGGCATTGCAGGCCTTGTGGTGCCCAGCGGCGTCTACACCGATCTGGGAGCAAAGGGGCTGAGAAGCATGCTTTTCGACAGGTGCGAATTGAAATCCTTGTACTCTTTTGAGAACAGGGGCCATGCCATATTTCCTGATGTGCATGCTAGTTTCAAACCTACTCTCCTTGTATTCAAAAAAGGCAGAAAGACAGAAAGCTTCCCATCCGGTTTCTTTCTCTACGCTGAATCTGATCTGCAAAGAGCCACAGAAAACCCAACGATTATCGATGTCAATTTTGTCCGCAGATCCTCGCCCACATCATGGAGCATTCTTGAGATAAAGAGCCCGATGGATAACGAAATTATCAGGAAACTGCTTACCTATCCACCTCTTGGCCAGAAAATAGCAGGCACATGGAGCATAACTATTTCGAGAGGCTTTGACATGACCGAGAAGAGCCGCCTGTTCAAGCAGGGTACACTCTTCGGCGTGCCGATGCTGGAGGGGAAGAACATCCACCACTTCACGCATAAATGGAAAGAGGCGCCGACGCCACGATATAAGATATTGGAAAAAGATATAGAAGCGAACCTCAAGTCTGACAAAATATACCACAAAAACTACTGGATGGCCTACAGATTGATAGGACGCTCAACAGATAACAGAACATTCATCTCCACCATCGTGCCTCCCGGTTATGTCTGCGGGCATTCTATTGCCATTGTTCGCTTGCCAGATTTGATACATTTGTGTTTTTTGGTAGGCGTTATGAACAGTTTTGTAGCAGATTACTTTATCCGACAAAAGGTAAGTGCCAACATAACAATGTTCAACTTCCTCGAAACACCTGTGCCAAGACTTTCCTCAGGCCCGGAATTTGAGGCCGTTGTTCAGAAAGTGGCCCAGCTTGTGTGCGTCACAGACGAGTTTTCTGAGCTGAAGAAGGAGACTGGGATAAAATACGGCCTGAATGGCGAAATGGACAGGGAGCTTGCTAGGGCGCAGCTGGATTGCATGGTTGCCAAGATTTATGGCGTCACAAAAGACGAGCTGAGATACATTCTGGAGAAATTCCCGCTTGTTGAGCAGAGGCAGAAAGACGCTGTTCTGAGCCAATATTGATCTGGCTTTAACAGTATCTGGAGCTTGCTTTTTCCGGCTGCGGATAATAAAGCCCTTGACTGTCTCCACTATGCCAGCCGTAGTCCTCAGGAAATCCGCCCGTCCCCATTAAATATAAATACCTTGGAAGACAACGTTTACTTAGGGTCGGTGCTTTCCATGCTCAAGCGGATAGGCGATATAATATTGATACAGCTCTCATCGAGCGACTCAAATATCTATCTGATAGGCGACACGGCCATTGATTCCGGGACCGGGTTCAATTTCACCAGGCTGAGGGACATCCTGAGGGTGCTGAAGAAAGACCTCAAGGACTTCAGGCAGGTGATCCTTACTCATTCCCATTTCGACCATATGGGAGGCCACGGCTTCTTCTTCGAGGCAAAGGCGGCTATGCACAGGGATGATGCAGGGGTCATGGAGAAAGGCGATCCGGAGGCATCCCTGGCCAATTTCTTCGACGGCCATCTGAAGCCCAAGAAGCCGGATATGCTCCTCAAAGGAGGGGAGAAAATAAACGCCGGCAATATGGAACTGGAAGTGATACATACCCCGGGCCACACTCCGGGAAGCATATGCCTTTATGATGCGAAAACAGCGACGCTTTTTTCTGGTGATATGATATTTTCAAACAGCATTGGCAGAACAGATACGCCTGGAGGCGATCCAAGTGCATTCGCTGCCAGCATGGAAAAACTCAGAAAGCTGAAAATAGAAAGGCTGCTCCCTGGCCACGGCGATCCTGTCCTGTCAGGGGCTGGAAAGGTCTTCAAGGCGAATCTGGAAGAGACTGAGTATATGTAGCTGTTTGGTTTGTGGCCTGTTTCCTTCTAATAAATACCGGAATCATCGTTATTCTAAAGTGAAACAACTAAAGAATCTGCATTTTCAGAAAGA
>CAYJTA010000015.1:4288-15162 GCA_964372825.1 uncultured archaeon
TCAAAAGGAATAAGGACAGCACTCATCTCCGGCGGCTTCAAGGCCCAGGCTGACAGGGCATTAAGAGATCTCAAGATAAACCATGCCTTTGCCACATGCGAATTCCTGTGGAATGAGGATGGAACAATCGGCCATTACAATCTTTTGCCCTGTGACTATGAAGGCAAGAAGGATTTTATGCATCTGATCATGAAAGAGCACAACCTTAAACCAGAGCAGTGCGCATTTGTAGGGGACGGAAAGAACGACATCCCCCTTGCAAAATCAGCCGGCATCGCAATTGCCTTCAACGGCCACCCCGACCTCCAGAAGGCCTGCACATACGCCATAAACCAGCCTGAGGGAAGGGAGGATTTCAGGGAGATTCTGAACTATCTTTGATTAAAGTGAAACAACTAAAGAATCTGCATTTTCAGAAAGATATATAAACAGTCCTGTTATCGTTTTTCCGTTAACGCTTTTTGATTTATTTCATGGAAAAGGGTTATATGGTATTTTCCTGATGCTGATATTTGGCTTGTCTGAGAAGCTCGTATACATCTTCCTTTGTAAATTCCTTTAAGTCAGCATCAGTGTAAGATTTCAAAACATTCTTCCCTTTGAATATGGCAAGTGTTGGGAATGTCCTTGTGCCTGATAACCTTTCCAGCTCCCCCTTCACAGGATGCTGTTGATTCTCTCTCAATTCTTTCAGTCCTCCCACATGGTATTCCATCACAACTGGAAGATCGCCATCTTCCTCTACCGCTTCATATATTTTCGGAATAAAATCCTCGCAATCTTTGCAGCCGCTTGCATGAATTATCACAGCATATATTGTGTCATTCCGGAAGGCATTTCTGCAGAATGTGTACTGCTGCCAGCTACTTACTTTCCTTATTCCCGCATCACTTACCATAGACCTACTTGGGGATAAGAAATAAAAACCTACAAGAGTCGCAATACATCTAGATTCTGTAGAAATTCTGCAAACAAACCCTTTAAAATTCAAATACAATCTATCATCATGATCAAAAGAATCAGGCTGTCCAACTGGAAGTCCCATCTGGATACAGAGCTGGCCTTTGACAAAGGGGTAAACATACTTGTCGGGATAATGGGCTCAGGCAAGAGCAGCGTTATTGATGCGATCTCCTTCGCCTTATATGGGACCTTCCCTGGCCTCCAGAACAGGAGGATGCAGCTTGACGATCTTATAATGGGCAGGCCGAAGAGGGATCATGCGGAAATAGAGCTCGAGTTTGCAGCCAATGGAAAATCATATTCGGTGAAAAGGGAAATCAGGAGAGAGAAAGGCACCACAAACGCAGAGATAAGGGAGGACGGAAAGCTTCTGGATGTCGGCAGCAGGAACGTGACCCAGCTTGTGGAATCCGTCCTGCAGATGGATTATGACCTCTTCTCAAAGGCCGTCTACAGCGAGCAGAACATGATGGACTACTTCCTGAGGATTCCGAAAGGCCAGCGGATGCAGCAGATAGACCGCATGCTGAAGCTGGACAGGTTCGAGGAGGCAAGGGAAAAGGCAACACACATGAGGAACATGTTCAGGCAGAGATCAATTGACAGCAGCAGGCTTCTGGATGAGATGAAGAGGGAGAGTCTTGATGAGAAACTTGCTGATGGTGCAAAGGAGATTGAAAAAATAGAGAAATCAATATCAGATTATATATCCGAATTGGAAAACACCAGTGAAAATGTGAAGCATCTTAAGGAAGAGCTTTCAGAGGCCGAGAAAACAGAAAAACGGCTCAATGATGCCTCGAAGAAGCTCTCTGCTTTGGAAGCAGGCAAAGGCGAGCTGGAGGCGCTTGTCAGCGAAGCTGACCAGAAGCTGGAGGGAAAAAATATCGGATTTCTGGAAAAGACCCTGTCCTCTGTTTCTGCTGAAGTTCTGTCTGTTGAGGATAAATTAAAGGAATCAAGGCTGAAGGGGAAAAAGCTTGCAGCAGAGTTCGCTTCAATCGGGAAAAAACTGGAATTCCTCAGGCAGGAGAAGAGGAGGCTGGAGAATGAGATTGGCTCCTGCATCGCCGCCAAAGAAGAGATATCTTCTATAGAAAAAGAGCACGGGAAGGTAGATGAAAAAATAAAGGAGCTTGAAGAAAACATGCAGCTGCAAAAAGAGGCGGCCATTTCAGCCTCCGGGATTATGGCAGACAACGAAAAATACCTTTCTGGCCTTGAGAAGGAGATATGTCCGGTCTGTGGAAACCGCCTGCCAGAGGACAGAAGGAAGGAGATCAGAAATGAGAAGGAGAAAGAGATCAAGGCTTCCAGGGAAAAGCGCAGCAAGGCCCAGAGGCAGACAGAAGAGATGCAAAACAGGCTTAAGATCCTGTCAGTTCTTTCAAGGAAACTGGAAGTATTGAAAGACAGGATAAGGAAGGAACATGAGAACGAAGACGGGCTGAAGAAAACAGAAGACGAAATAAGGCTTCTTGGGAAAAATCATTCCGAATTTGAAGCCAAAATAAAGGAAACGGAAGAAGAAGAAGAAAAACAGGAAAACAGCCTCATGCTTCTTAAAGGCAGGCTGGACGAAGCAAAAAGCCTTCTCAGCCTTGCGGAAAGGGCGGCAGAAATGAGGAGGAAGCAGGAAGTATACCTATTGGACATAAAATATCTTGAGGCCGAAATCGAGTCACTGAGAAAGCAGGCAGAAGGCCAGGATACGACAAAATTGAGGCCAAGCCTGCAGGATGCTGTGGCAAGGGAAAGGGAGATTTCTGTCTTGTTGTCCTCTGAAAAATCCAGGCTGGAAGACAGAAGAAAGCAGCTTGATGATATCAGATACAGGCTTGATGTTCAGGAAAAATTGAAAGAGAAATCGTCCACAGCAGAGGCAGCAACCTCCCATCTTGACATCTTTGTTGATGTTCTGAAGACCACCCAGCAAACCCTGAGGGAGGAGTTTGTTAAAAATGTGAATAAAGTGATGGCCAGCCTGTGGAGCAGCCTATATCCCTACAGGGATTTCAGGGAGGTGAGGCTTGCCATAGACGACGATTATGTGCTGGAGATGAGGCGTGACAATGCCTGGGTCTCCGCTGACGGGATAGTTTCAGGAGGAGAAAGGAGCATGGCCTCCCTGGCCTTGAGGATAGCCTTTGCAGCCTCCTTCATCCCCAATCTGAAATGGCTGATACTCGACGAGCCGACACACAACCTCGATTCGAACGCCATAAGCCATCTTTCAGTAATGCTGAGGGACGGCCTTCCATCAATTGCCGAACAGGTATTCCTCATAACCCATGAGGAGAGGCTGTCTGAAGGGCCGGGCAGGATATACAGGCTGGAGAGGGACAAGGCTGCAGGGGGGCCGAGCGTGGCTGTGGAACTGTGATTCCTGTTATCTTTTTGCAGGGAAAACTCCTTTCTGCATATTCAACCAAACTTATAAAAATTTATAAGTTCAGCTAATCAGCAAATTTTAGCATGCAGCGTATATTTCTGTGGCCCACAACTAATTATATGGACAAAAAAGAATCCCTCCTTTCCTTGGATATTCATTTCCTCGCCAAAGAGCTCCAGCAGCTTGCAGGCATGAGGTTCAAGAAGGTCTCCCAGATAGGCAGGGAAGGCTTTGTCTTCAGGATATATGTCAGACAGAAAGGCAACTTTGACCTGTTTGTCGGAGAAGGAAAACTCTTTCTTACAGAATACAGGCTTCAGGCCTCTGAGCCCCCAGGCTTCTGCATGCTCCTCAGGAAACTGCTTTATAATAAAATAATAGAAAGCATAAAACAGCACTCCTTTGACAGGATTCTTGAAATCGAAACAAGGGAGCATATATTGCTTATCGAACTTCTGGAGCCCTTCAACATTGTTATCTGCAATAAGGATATGGCCATTGTAATGCCCCTCAAAACCCTGAGATTCAGGGACAGGGCTGTTGAAAGAGGAATAAAATACGAATACCCTCCAAGGCAGACCAATCCCCTTGAAATGGAATTCGAAGATATGATAAGGCAATTAGGAGTCAGCGATAGAAAGCTGGTAGCCTTTTTGGCCTTGCTGGGTTTCGGCCAAGTCTATGCCAGAGAAATCTGTTTCAGGGCAGGCCTGGAGGAAGGCCTCATATCAAAATTATTGAAGAGGGAAGAGGCAGAGAAGATTCTGATCGCCATAAAAGATATTTTATCAGCAGCCGAGCCCCGCCTTTATGAGAATTTTCCGTCCCCAGTAGAATTAAGGCATCTTGGCCAGAATTCAATAGCCTTAGCCAGTTTCTCCCAGGCCTGCGACGAATATTTTATTCCAGCCATGTTTTCTGAAAAGCCTCTGAAGGAAGAAAAAGAGCTGGCATCAAGGAAGATCGAAAACATAAAAAAGGCCAGGGAAAGGAAGAAAGAGGAACTGGAAAAGGATTCCAAAGATTTCAGGGAAAAAGGGGAGGCCATATATGCCAATTACGAGACAGTGAAAAGCATAACAGAAGCCCTCATCTCCAAAAGAAGGCAGAATGTCGGCTGGCAGCAGATCAAGAAGATGGTGGAGCAGTCTGATACGTCTGAAGCGCATGCAATAAAGGAAATAAAGGAAAATGAAGGTATTGTTGTCCTGAAACTGGGCGATAAGGAGGTAGAGCTAGATATAACAAAATCAATGGAGGAAAATGCCTCAGCCTACTTTGAACGTGCCAAAAAAACAAAAAAGAGGCTTGAGGGCCTTGAAAAATCAAAGGGCATAGCTGAGAAGAAGTTCTTCCAGGAAAAGAAGAAAGAGAAAAAGGAAATGCCCGCAAAGAGGGCCAAATGGTTTGAGAAGTTCAGATGGTTTATGACAAGCGATGATTTCCTCGTCATCGGCGGAAGAAGCGCTGATGATAACGAGGCAGTTTTCAAGAAGCATGTGGAAAAAGGCGATTTAGTATTCCATGCGGACATACCCGGAGCAAGCCTTGTAGTCCTGAAAATAGAAGGCAGGAAGCTGACGGAAATATCAATGAAGGAGGCAGCAGAGTTTGCGGCAGCAGGAAGCAAGGCATGGCAGGCCTCCCTGGGAGCCGTGGACGTCTATTGTGTCAAATCTGACCAAATATCCAAATCCCCCCCTTCAAGCATGTACCTGCCAAAGGGCAGCTTCATGATATCAGGCCAGAGGATATGGTTCAGGGACATGTCAATGAAGACCTCTATAGGGGTAAAGATCGACAGGCAGAAAGGCCTTGCCACAGCGGTATATGGCCCCCCGTATGCAGCCAAAAAACACTCGGATTACTTCCTTACAATTGTTCCCGGGGAAATGCCCGCATCTGATCTGGCCAAGGAGATCAAAAAGGCCCTGCTTCTGAAAGCGAGGCCAGAGGACAAGCCTGCTATAGAGGCAGTTTCAATGGATGATATTGTAAAAGGGATACCATCAGGCCAGGGGAAGATATTCCAAGGATACTGACGCTATTTGCATTTTGTTATACTGATGTCCTTGCAGCTGTTCCATCCTTGGCAGCTGTACTGGGGCGGATAGCTTTCCATTACCAAAAGCTGGCCTATGCATGTGCAGTTCTGGTAGTAGTTTGCACACTTGTCCCCTACCAGTTTGAATGGCGAATAATACCGGACATTCACAGATGCCAGAAAAAGCAATAGCAGAAGCAGCAGAGCAATTCCCAAAAGCAAGTATCTCCTTTTCACAAAGGAATGATGGCCTCATTCTATATATGCCTGCCTCATATTTAGGCCGAAACCGAAGCAAAAACAAGCCCTTATAAGCCTTTTCTCCAACTATTGGGTATGGAGGACAGGATAACATTAGACAGAGAAGCCTTCCGTGTGCTTGCCTCAGAAACAAGAATCGACATATTGAAAAGCCTCGACGCGAGGAGAAAGACGCTTACAGAGCTGTCCAGCCAGTTCGGCATGTCGGCCAGCACAATAAAGGAGCACATGGACAGCCTTGTCAGGGCAGAGCTTGTGATCCAGCTTGATGAGGGCCACAAGTGGAAATATTATCAGCTGACGCCAAAGGCCAAGAGGCTCCTCCACCCGTCTGATGTCAGGATATGGGTTCTGCTCTCAGTATCCGCAATAGGCATGATGGCAGTAGGCTATGACCTCCTTCAGAGAATTTCAGCGGCAGGGATGGAGGTAAGTGTCATGGCAGCAAAGCAGGTGAGCCAGATAAGCGTTCCAGAGGCTGTCTCAGGCGCTCCATCCATCGTTTCTGACCAGTCAGTCCAGGCCATCTCCCAGACATTCCCATACTGGCACATTATCATCCTTATAGGCCTCGGGATCCTTCTGGGAATCGGCATAGGGCATCTGGCAGCCTCAAGAAAAAGAATCTGGCTTGGCCCCTAAAAATGAAGCGCCGGGACTGGGATTTGAACCCAGAAGCCCATTGGGCACTAGCTCTCCGTGTTCGTGCACATCCGTGCACTCCGTTTACAAGTTCTTTACTTGTAATGTTTTCCAGGCTAGCGCGTTAGCCGATGCAGCTGGCTTGCCCTCTTACCGAACATGAATGGCAAGATTCTCCAGTTTCCGCCATCCCGGCTTATGAATAGAAGTATTCTCCTGTTATTTAAGTTCTACTGATAGACCTGCTGGTCGAATACCTGCTCCTGGCCTCTCTGGCTTTTCCTGTACAGAAAGAAGCCGAGAACAGCCAATGAAATGACAGCTCCTGCTATCGGGACCAGAGGCAGGCCCCCGTCCTCAGGCTGCCCTCCTGTATCAGTAGGCTTCGGAGCAGGCTTTTCCGGCCTTTCAACGCCGCACTCCTCCGGACACAGCGCCTCGTTCTCATACTCCTCGCATTTGCCATCCTTCCTGCAAACATACTTGGGTATGTCAATCGTCAGCAGCTTCTTGTCGCCATGCTTTATCACTATCTTGTCTGCTTTCTCAAAGAACGGCAGTCTGTGCCATCCTGTCACCTGTTCCTGTACAGGGCATTTCTCCTCAGGGTCCTCGCCCTCTTTCGGTTCCTCATACAGCAGCACCTCTGCCGTATCCGCTGCCGCATCCAGCTTCGAAAGGAATATGGTCAGGCCTGCTATCTGCGCTGAACTGCCTGTGTTTACAACATCCGTCACGCCATTGACTGTGAACCTTGCGCCCATGTTGCCAAAGCCGAGGAACTCGACAGAGTATACCTTTGAATCTATATTTACGCTCACCTTCTCGCCCTTCTTGAGATTGCTCACCCCGCCTGTCGCGCATATGGACTGGAAGTTCATCTGGAATTTGGACTCAAAAACAGCCCTGCTCCCTGCCATTATCTCAATAGAGTATGCGCCTTCACCGGTAAGGTCGGTTGGAGTGCCCTCAGCAACCTCGAAAAACTCCAGTGCTGCTGTGTCATTCCTGAAGAACTTAGCTTGTATGCTGTAGACAGTTTCCAAGGCAAATACTGTATAGGGAAGAACTGCAAAAGCCGCCAGAATCAAAACTATTTTATTTTTCA
Organism: uncultured archaeon; assembly: GCA_964372825.1. Taxonomy (GTDB): domain Archaea; phylum Aenigmatarchaeota; class Aenigmatarchaeia; order QMZP01; family QMZP01; genus JACPNN01. Next base: position 11,699 of record CAYJTA010000015.1, read on the forward strand.
TCTCATAGACACCCAATTGATTATAATCGTTTTCATATAATATAACTGCTCCATTAACACCCCTTAAGCCATTTGGCAAGGGCATTTGTCTTCAGGTGATTATACCCTGCAGGGCAGAACCTGTCCCTTCTGTCGCAATAGCTCATTATGCAGGTTGTTAATCCTGAATTGCAGTCTGCTGCATTTGATGATGCCTCGCAAACATCTCTTGGGTTTCTACAGCCCGGTGCTCTAACGTGACCCAACCCAAGCTGATGGCCAAGCTCATGCGTCGGCGTCAGAGGGCCGCATCCTGAAAACGAGACGCCTGTGGGCGCATTGTAATCCTGCACGCATCCCACTATGCCTGCACAGCGCGGCGTGTTGGTCAGCGCAACTATCTTGTCCCATGTGTTCGCAAACTCGCTGTTCCTCACGCATCCCATGGCGGCAGAATGGCAGCTTCCACACACATCATTCCCGCATCTTGACTGGCAGTCCTTGGGCTGTATATAATGGGCCTTCACCCTGTCCGGGCCGTCAGAGCAGTCCTTGAAGGGGCTTGTGCGGAGGAAGAATGCGAACATAGTATCAGCCTGCCCCTTGAACCTGTTGAAATCCTCATCGCTTGAGCCGTAATTCAGCGGCACGAAAACTATGTCAAAAACCTCTGAAGGGTCCCTTGGAGCTCCTTCTCCCGGTTTGAAGTCGATGCATTTCGTGCCGTTCCACACCTTCCCCTTGGTACAGCATGCCCCATTGGCGCAGACCAATGGAGAAGTGCATTCAGGATCGCAATAACATGCCTCCCCTTCAGTCTTGTTCGCAGGTATGCACGGCCTGCACTCTGTATCATTCCCATCAGCAACGCCATCACAGTCATTATCTATCCCGTCATCGCATCTCCCCTTCTCGCTCGGCAGCCTGCAGTCCTTGCACCAGCTGCTGCCTTTTTCCCCTGCATCTGCAGTGCACGCAGGAAGAATGCAGTCAAGCCTGCTCTCGCATTTGCTGTCTATCTTGGCCTCGTCAAGGCACGCATCAGCAGTGCACTCATTGTCATCATTGCAGTCCGAATCGTCTATGCAGCCGAAGCTCTCTATTGCAATCTTCCTGCCTTTGCCGTCATATCTCACCTCCACCAGCGAATCATTCCTTTCTATGCCCACATAAAGCTTGTCCTGGTCCACAATGTTTTTCGAAACGCATTTCTCGCATCCTGCACAATCATTGTTCGGCAGCTCCTCACACTTGAGATATCTTGTTACATTCCACTCGGATATGAGCCCATCTGTCCTGATCCTGTATGCCCCGCATGACTGCGATTTAGGCTCCAGGCCGTACCTGTTCTTCCTGAAGCACTCCCGGGCATCCTCAGCAAGAAATCTGGAAACGTCAGCCACATTCCCGGCATCAGACCTGACAGGCATGCCCGTCACCTTTCCAAGAACCTCCACGCCCCTGGGAGTCCCTTTATCCTCGGAAGGCCAGTATGCCCTCACAATCAGGAAAAGGAATGCCACAAGGGCTATGGCCGCTATCAGCATGACAAAGTCCTCCAGCGATTCTATGGCACCCTTACGCCTTTGGAACATCGCTCACCTCCCCGCTTTCGCTGACAACCTTCACCTCGCCGTTTATCAGCACTCCGGCCTTCCTCACCCCATTCTCTTCAAGCGTGTACAGAATGTCATAATCCTCTGTCCCAAAGTTTTCCCTCACCCTTTTGCCTACATCAAAACCCATCTCGCCGCAGACGCCTTTGATTATGTCGCATGCCTTATTCTCCCCGCATTTGCAGTCGCTTGCGCATGAGGAGCATTTCTCATTGCCTGAGCATTTCCCGTCGCCGCACTCGCTCCTCACCCATTTTTCGCCTCCGCCGGTATTTGCGGGCGACGTGAACTCCTCCAGCTCATCCGCAATCTTGGGCCTGTAACTGGGGTCAACCTTTGTGCTTCCCATGCTCAGCAGGACAAGCCCAACAAAGGCCACAACGACAATGCCTATCACAAGATATTTCAGCTTGCCACCAAGGCCCTCCTCTGGCCGCTGGTCATAGCCGCTGTAGTCGATCTGGTTCAATGTGTATCCTGAGAAAATCATATCAGACGCAGATGCCATTCCTGTCCTGCCGATGGCCGCCAGCCTCATCCCTTATCCCTTAATATTTGCCCATGCCGCTTATATAGAAAAATCCGCTCTGCTACTGATACTGGAAAGATGCGTCAAGAGCATCCTGATTAGTCTTCCCTCTTCTCACCAGAAGGAAAGCCAGTATTACCACAAGCACGACAAATACGCCCAAAAGCAGCCACGGAAACTCCTGTTTCGGCGTCTCTATGGGAGGCTTGCCTTCAACAGTCTTTGTGGGGACAGGCACAACCTTCGGTGTACAATCCTCCGGGCAGTTGACAATATCCTCATCACCCTCGCACCTGTTGTTCTTCCTGCAGGTCAAAGGCCTCACATCCCTGCTGAATATCTTCTTATCCCCATGATAGACCTCTACTCTATCAGCCTCTGTGTAATATGGCAGGTTGAATGTCTGCTCCGAGATGTACCTCTCTACATGGCGATCCTTTATCTCGCCTGTGACAGGATCTTGTTCCATCCCGTCCTGTATCCAAGTGATATTGAATGGCAGAGTATATAGCACCTTGCCCCCCGGTCCAAGAAGCTTGACAGAATGTGCCCCTTCCTCTTCTCCAATAGTGGGTTCCCCTTCAACTATCCTCACCTCTTTTACAACAAGCTGGTCGCTCCTGTTCAAAGAGAAGTCAAAATAGAATGCATATCCTGCCTTTTCATCAGCAGCCGTCATGCCGGCAATCATCAATCCTGCGACCAAGAAAGCAATGATTTCTTTCATACCTTATCCGCACCCCTTCAGCCATTTATCATATGCTTTTGTCTTCATGTAATTATAACCTGCCGGGCCATACTTATTGAACGGCATGCAGTAGTCCATCATGAACTCGGCCACATTGGGCAGGTTGCAGTCAGCCCCATTCGGGCCTGCGCAAGCTCCACCAGCTCCACAGCCTCTAAGGTGGTGCAGGCCAGAAGTATGGCCTATCTCATGGGCCGCCACCTCTTTTGTATATAATGTTCCTGAAGGCCTCCATGAGACTCCTCCAGGTATGTACTTGCTTGAAGATCCCATTGCAGACGGTGTCAGGCCAGAAGCGCACCCGCCCATGAAGCTCCCGGGGGTTATGACCATGAACTCATCTATCTTCCCGCTGAGGCCATTCCTCTGTATGCAGCTTCTGCCCGCAGATATGCAGTTCCCGCAATGGTCTGAGCAGCTTCCGGACCCACATTCCTTCGGCCCAAGGTAATAAGGCTTGACCCTTGCCAGAGGATCCGGGCAGTCCTTGAATGGCGCCCTGTCCCTCACCCAGTACTCATACACCTTCTTCGCCTCCTCCAAAAACGCATCCTGCTGGCCCTCAGACATGCCTATGGCAACAATTGCCAAA
>CAYJTA010000016.1:0-3093 GCA_964372825.1 uncultured archaeon
ATATCTGTAGCAGTCTATCATGTAGTACCATTTTATGATCTGAACCTGAATAGTATCTATCTCTACATCTCCCCATGTCACCTTTACAAGAATCATTTTATCTTCAATTTCCTTTTGCGGAAATATCCTACACTCAACAGGAAACAAATTTATTACCTGCTTCGCTGCGTCCAGCCGTATATTTATCTTCTGCGCTGCATCGCTATCACACTCGCTTAATAAAGTGTATCTTAGCAGTCTATTTCCATCATCCTCTTTCACTAAAACAGTATGCGCTCTTTTCTCTTTCACCCATACATCATCGTCCATCACTAAAGCTGAAGCGATATAATGGATGTTATCGGCATATAACCCGTAATCAAGATACAGGCTGGCCAATTCTTTTCTGTATCTTGATGCTGCCCTCCGGAAGCTGTCAGAAAGGACAGTAGTTGCTGTCTGAAGGTAAAGGGCAACTGCTGCAGCATATGAGTTTTCCAAATAATCCAGCAGCTGCCGCAAATCATCCTCTTCAGCACCCGCTATAGTTCTCATATGTATGATATCCATAATCATCAATTCATAATTGATAGTCCTTGAGGCGCCTGTTACGGTATAATGGCATCGAGTCGTCTTGACTTCCTTCAGAGAGCAAAGGGTAAGGAGGCTCAGGAATGTAGGGAGCCGGTTCCCCATACACGGCAGGTGTGTGATAATATTTGCTTTTCATATCCGGACTAGGAAAATTAGTTTTTTAAGCATTTGAATCCCCCCCCTACGCAACGGCCTTTGCAAGTGAAAGGAACTTCCCAAACATCTGGGCGAAGACTTTTAAACCTGCCCCTCACTCTATAAATTACCATGAAAACCACAATATCCGTCATCAAGGCCGATGTAGGCTCCTATTCAGGCCACACCAAGGTGCATCCTGACCTTCTGAAGGAGGCCGAGAGAAGCCTTTCTGAAGCCAAAGGGGAAATCCTTACCGATTTCCATGTCACAGCATGCGGCGACGACATGGTGCTCATCATGTCGCACACAAGAGGCGTGAGCAACAGGGATATCCATCAGCTCGCTTTTGACACCTTCATGAGGGCCACTGAAATAGCAAAAGGGCTCAAGCTCTACGGGGCCGGCCAGGACATGCTCAAGACAGCCTTCTCAGGCAACATAAAGGGCATGGGGCCGGGAGTTGCCGAGATGGAGTTCGAGGAGAGGAAGGCGGAGCCGATAATAGTTTTCGCCGCTGACAAGACCTCCCCGGGAGCCTGGAATTTGCCTTTATACAAAATATTCGCAGACCCTTTCACTACCGCAGGCCTTGTGATAGAGCCGGTTATTCACTCCGGCTTTACTTTTGAAGTTCATGACGTAATCGAAAACAAAAAAATCATGTTCTCATGCCCTTCAGAGCTTTACGATCTTCTTGCCTTTATCGGCTCTCATGGCAGATTCGTGATAAAGCATGTATTCAGGAACCCTGACATGGAAATAGCAGCGGCCAGTTCTACCGATAAATTGAGCCTCATAGCAGGCGAATATGTGGGAAAAGATGATCCTGTATTGATAGTCAGAACACAAAAAGGCTTCCCGGGCCAGGGAGAGGCTCTCGAGCCTTTCGCATCTCCCCATCTTGTCCACGGCTGGAACAGGGGGAGCCATATCGGGCCTCTGATGCCATGCTCCCTAAACCATGCCCATCCGACAAGGTTCGATGGCCCGCCAAGAGTAATTGCCTTAGGATTTCAGGTCAATGAAGGGAAATTAGTAGGCCCTGTTGATCTTTTCGATGACCCTGCCTTTGACAATTCAAGGAAGACGGCCAACAAAGTAGCGGACTACATGAGGAGGCACGGCCCATTCGAGCCGCACAGGCTGCCTGAAAACGAGATGGAATACACCAGCCTGCCTGACATCATGGAGAAAGTGAAAGGGAGATGGGAGAGGATTTCCTGAAAGATACATTACTCTTAAATGCCAATAATCTCAAAAATCACGTGGCGGAGGAGGTTTCCATTTTTTGCATTTCATGACGGCCTTCACTTCATCGTATGAGACCGGCCTAAAATGGTGGCAATCTACACCAATGTCAAAAGACAGTAATGCCGAATCATCCTGTAAATTGCCATGTGAATGGCCGTATAGATGATATGCCCCATAATGCGAAGCCTTCCATTCCCGCATTGGGTAATGAACTACAAGCTGTTTTCCACGGCGTGCCTCACCGTCATCTACCTTCAGTTCATAATAATCTCTGATCCATTCAAAGCGTTCCTTGCACGCCTCTGCCGATCTTTCATGGTTGCCTCTGATGAGATATATTCTGCCATTCAGTCTTTCTAAAATAACCCGCAACCTGTCAGGATGACATAGCCCAACATCCCCTAAAATGTTTTTATGGCCAAAGTGAGTATCACCTGTAAACCAAATATCTTTCATATCAGACCATGGTCAATTAAGAATGAAAAAATAAATACATCCTTCAGAGCCTTTTATTCTCAAAATCAGTTCATTTGCGGCTTCTTTCTATCGCGTCTTCAAATGCCTTGAAGACCTTCTCGAAATCATTCAGCCCTTCCTTTACGTCTTTATAGGCCTGGATGTCGTCTATCTTGCCGTACCTGTGGACAAGGAAGTTCCTGAAGCCCCGCATACGGATAATGATGGACAGTACGCTTTTGCTTATTATTCCGTGTTCTCCAAGCTCCCTGAAGATATCAGCCTCTTCCTTCGGTATGGGCAGCTCGAAATCCTTCACGAGTATTGCACAAATGTCAATGGTGTTCTGGATCGCAAACTCTATGTTCTTGTAGATGCCGTCCTTCACCAGGCCCATCCCAAGGAACTCCTCTGCATTTGCCGGCATATTGGCCTTCACTTTCTCCACGCTTGCCCTTGCCTCCTGCAGCTTCTCCAGAACCCTTTCTCTATATGTCATATCATCGCCGCATGCGGCTTCCTTCTGGTGTTCATGACATTGAACATGTATCTGGGCTCGAAGTCCCCGTATTCCCTGAAAGTCTGGAAGGCCAGATCATAAACGAGGCTCTTGTCAGTGCAGTATATGAACCTGCCCCTGAATATCTCTTTCCTCACGGTAAGAGGGAGCATCTG
>CAYJTA010000016.1:3103-13922 GCA_964372825.1 uncultured archaeon
CTTCTCAGGCAGCATTCCCTTTATCCTGTACAGGAGCTTCCTCATTTTGTCGCTGTCCTTCATGTCATAATACAGGCAGATATCAATGTCAGATAGCTTGCCTGCCTTGCCCTCAGCAACGGAGCCGTAAATGCAGGCAAACTTCAGTCTATCAAAACTTCCTGCCTTCTTCAGCACCTTAAGAATCGCATTCTGCATCCCCTTCATGATGATAATTATGATAGCCAGCTATAAATGTGCGGACAGATGTTGATATGGAGAAAGTGAAGGGGAGATGGGAGAGGATTTCATGAAAGCAAGCCGCATAAACCACTTATTTTGAGGAATATTGAAAATCCTTCAGACAGAGATCAAGGACTTTCACTCTGGGCCTCAGCCATGACAAGTTCAACATGCATTCCTTTTAACGGGAAATATGCTTCTATAGTATAGTTTCTGGCTTTCATGACTATCCCCAGTCCGTGATTATCATGACATATCAAATCATTTCTTGTGTACTTCCCTTTCATGCTGAAGGCTCTTAATTCCTCTTCCCTCATCATTTTATGCAGATGTTCGGGAGGAATATTTTCTGCAAGATCGGCATACTGCCTTTTGGGCTCTCCTATATCTCTCTGATGAGTTCCAATCTCATACGCTCTCATCGCGTTCCTCAGCTGTGCATAAACATTCTCACTGAAAATTCGCAGATCATTTGGCTCTTCCCTGAGAACCGTCATCTCTTTTTCCTCCATACTTTTCATCAGGCTTCTGACAGTGTCAGCGAGGGATTCGTATTTCTCACCTCCCAATTCTTCGAGCATATACAGGGCTGCCTGCATTTTTCCCATAGAAGAATTGAAATGGTTTCTCATATTAACCCTATATCTTGTCCAATCAGGCATATCTGACGTCTCATAGGCCAAATCAAGCTCTTTTATGGTTTCTTCAAGCAAATCTCTGCCCATAGCAAGCATCTTTTCTTCATAGGCCTTTATCACCTCCCCTCCTGCCGCATCCTTTGCATTTTTGACTGCTTTCCTCGTCCAGACTGAAAAGCCGTTGACCCTCTTGATCAGGCGTTTATCTGTCAGCTTTCGATATACACTCTCATCCATCTCGCCGTCAGCGATGGCCGGATGCTCAAGCGCATACGACGGAAGCTTGAACGGCAGTTGGAGATCATGATCCCGGTTGTCCTGTGGTTTGCCGTCTCCAGGTATTCTTTGCCTGCCTTTGTCCGTTATCTTGATCGAGACAGGTACCTTTTCTCCATCTCCTCTCTTCGACGTTTCAACCAGCGAGCTGCTTCCCATGGAGTACACATCCTTGCGCACGGTAACAATGTTTCCTCTGTAGCCATTCTTCTTTGACTCTCTGTAAAGTCTGTTCATGGAACCCATCATACCGTCTGCGCCATCCAGTGTCTGGAGAAGTATTTCCCACCTTTGCTCACGACTCTGGACACCGCCTCTCCTTTTCTTTGCGCCTTCAGGTATCCGTGCTTCGCCTCCCTCTGCAGACAACTCTCTTGCAAGATTCTGCCTAATCTCCGCTGAGGCGTCTCCCTTCGCTTTATCCACCCTGCTTCTGTACTCTGTTTTGGCTCTTTCCGCTATCGTTGTCAGGTTATCTATTTCTCTTTGATGTTTTGCAATTCTGGAATACACTGCCTTCAGCGCTTCCTGCAATTCCTCATCGTAAAGCTGATCTTCAGGCCTCTCATCAGGATCCATATGAAGGAATTGCAGCCATGTCATATAAACCTTCGGCCTTTTGCGGCTTTCCGGCATACGGGAGAATTACAGGAAGGGCACCCTTTTAAAATTTCGCATCACTGATAAGATTCTATGGAAAACCACTATTTTGGCGCTAATGGTCTCACGGAGGCGGAAGTGCTGGAAGATGTGGAGCTGGCAAGGAGGGCTGGGCTAAAGAAATATTTGCGAATGGTAGACAGGCACAGGTACAGGCTAGAGGCCATTGCGCAGCAGGAAAACAGCATGGGAGAATATGCTCGGGAATACCTTGACTCATATTGCTCTTTGGCAGCGCAATTGAACTGGGGTGCGGAAGACTTCAGATACCCTGAGCCTGGGCTCTCATAGAAGGGCATCTGAGTGAAAGGCAATATCATCTGACAAAAACCCCCGGCTTGCAAAGCCGGCAAAGCTAAATACGATACAGGAGCTTCACTTCAATTTGGCCAGCTTGTAGTTGTACACAACCGCAAACAGCCAGCCTATTACGGCCCACAGGACTACTGTCACTACAAGCCCTGTTATTGTGTCCCCTAAAGCTATCGGATAGCTTGCCTTTATCAGAGTGATGTCCACGCCATGGAACATTTTGCCGAAAAGGCCCAGCATTGCCTGAGGCGCCAACGCAAACAGCAGCGCGCATGCTATATACAATATCCCTGCTGTGGCGGCCAAGGACATCGAAACTACTTTAGGTTTCAACTTTTCACCCACAGTTTTCACCTCCTTGATTCTTTATTGAAAGAACTTCTATATCAATCCCGAGGAGAAACCGAAAAATCATTTATTTCTGCCTGCAAAACGCTGATAAACACCCTTGTCAATATATAAGCATGCCCGTCGAAACCTTCCTTCCCGACAGATTCTTCTTCGAGAAAAATCTCAGGGGCAGGGAGAACGTGGCCATAGGGGAAATGCTCGAGCACCTCTGCATGTTCTGCAATCTCTATACCTTCCCCCTGAACCCTGCGGAGAAGGAGTCCAGAAAACGGCTGAACCAGGAGAGGATGTTCGAGCTCATCAAGAGGGTCAAGCAGGGCGAGTATACCGATGTGGTGCTGTACAAGGACGACCGGGCAGTATTCGAAATATACAACAAGCAATGGAACACCCTTCAGCTCCACCTGACCAGGGACGAGGCCCTGAGGTTCAGGGAATTCCTTGTTCGCAGAAGCTTCCCCCGAACCCTTTTTGTGCCGGCCTATGATCCGGCTGTTGCCGAGAGGAAGAGCTTGATAAGAGGCAGGCCATAGGATCAGATGCTGGAAAGGTTGCAGAAGAAGAGGCTACTTTGCCGGTTGGGTATCCGGATGCAGCTTGAAGCATGTCTCCTTTCTTGCCGGCAGGTTTTTCCACGGTATGGTGTCGCCTCTTTTCTTCCTGTCAATGTATTCCTTCAACTCCTTTCTGGCTTCTGCCAGACCGTTTTCGAATACGGAAGGGTCAACGTCTTTATGTGTCATGTCGCTGCTGATTATCCTGAGCCTCTTCGGGACGAGCAGGCCAATCTCTGTCGCATCCCAGTCCCCATGGTGCTGGTCAGTATAGGGCTTCCCTACCCTTTCCAGCTGACTTTCATCCTCTTCCAGCAGTGCATGCTCCATCGCCAGCTTCCTCATGTCAAGCTGGTAGTGACGTCCATAATATTCAGGCGTAAATTTCCATCCCCTCAGCTTCAGGATCGACAAGCTTTCCGGTTCCGTGTAAGCCAGAAGCATGTCGGGGCTTCCTGTCACGCCTCCCCTGCCCTGGAACGCCGGCTTAATTTTCACGTCCAGAAGCACATCATGCGGATGGTCGCTGTTGTAGTTTTTCCCGGCCAATCTCTTCAGCTTCTTAGCCAGCCTGTCTTTCCCCCACCCTGTTATCGTCTTGACATCATTGGATATGGCATCCTTGAATGCTTCAGCGTCCCTGCTCTTCACTTTCCTTCTGGTCTGCGTCCTTTCGAACCACTCCCCCAGCCGCTGCAGCTGACCAGCTATGTATTCGGCCGCCTCGGAATAAGCCTCATTAACAATGCCGTCTATCCTGTAAGGATTCACAATCCCGCCTTCCTTGCTTATCCTCTTATACGTGCCTCCGAAGGCCTTCAGATTGAATTCATATCTAAGAATGAACCGCCTGCTCATATCGACTGCATACGGGAAATATGACACCCCGCTGGTCTGGTCATTATAGCCGAAGCATCTGTGGCACATTGAATAGGCTGCGATATTCCATGAATTTCTCTTCACAAATGAAGGCGTTTCGTATTTCTCGGCCATAGCGCATCTTAAAGGTCTTTAGCTTCAGACTTTTTATACCACTCCGACAAAAACTATTATAGCTGGAAGGATGAGGAATGAGGAATTATGAAATGCCCAAACTGCAGCAGCAGGCTGAAGAGACTGACGGATTCGGCACACACATGCATGAGCTGCCGAGTGAGCTTCCTTGAGGAACATCTGGAGTAGCATGCCCGTGGAAAGGCTAATAGGCTCGGCCCTGATCGAAAAGGATGGCAAATACCTTCTCGTCAACGCAAGGACAGGAAGGGCAAGAGGCCTCTGGAACAACCCTGGAGGCCATATGAAGGATGAGCCTGTCCATGAAACGGCCAGAAGGGAGGCAGCTGAAGAGACAGGGCTTGATGTGGAAATCGGCAGGCTGATCTGCATCTATACATCCGGCCAGACCAGGAAATATGTTTACGAGGCGAAATTCAAAGGAGGCAGGCTGTCATGGCCGCAAAATGAGATAGCAGAGGCAAGGTGGTTCTCAATGGAAGAAATCAAGAGGCTGGACAATATAACTTTCGGCGCGCTCCAGTCCGTGCTCGATTTTTCAAGCAAAAAGTTCAATCAGGAATATACTACCGACGACATACCTTAAGCAGAAAACATTTCTTAGCCAAAAAAAAAACAAAAAATAAAAGGAAAAAAAAAGGAATACATCAGTTGTTCTTCTCCAATTCCTTTATCCTTTCCGCAACGCCTTTGGCTTCCTTCTCAAGCTCCTGTTTGTATTCCTTCAGCATTTCTATCTTCTCTTCCCTTGTGAGGAAGCCCCTTGTGCCGCAGCATCCATATTGCATATCAGCACCTCCTTATGCTTTTGATTTCCGTCTTTATATCGGATATACGATATATTACAGGAACTACTATATAAACCTATCGGTTGTCCGATATACTGCAGGGGAAAAGGCGATTTAGAAGCCTAATTTTTCCTTTACGAGAATCAATGTTATCCTCTCAGGCTCAAACTCCCTGCTGACTATCAGTATTTTGTTCACAGCGCTCCCCATGCCATATACCTTCTTGGCCCTCTCGTTCTCATACGGAAGGCTGTACTCGTAGAGCCTCTTCAGGCCTTCATCCACATCCTTCACTATCTTCTGGGAACCAACGACCCATATGACTTTCCCTGCGCCATAAGAATATGCAGGCAGCTGGCTGCCGCTTGCAGAGGCGACAAGCGCCTGGCCGTCCTCAGTGACGGCATGCACGCTGCCAACAACCCATTCAGGCGCTGAGCCAAGCTTTCTCATTTCAGCCTTTTGGGTATTCCTGTCCATCGAGTAAAGCTTCTTCCTTGAGGATACGAATTTTCCTGACTCATCAATCTCCTTGGAGAGGGATATGGAATCAGCAGTAGTGGATGTCATGGCCATCACTTCAGCCCCCTCCGGAATCAGCTCCAGAACCTTCTCCTTTGCTTCAGCTCCAGAACCTGCGATAATTACCCTGAACCCATTCTTTTCCAGAGCAGAGGCTGTTTTTTCCAATCTTTCCTCATCAGCAAGCTTTCCAAACTTCTCGTTCGCCTTCATGATTGTATCGGCCATTCGATATATTGGGCAGGCTGATATTTAAATATATCGGTTGTCCAATATATAATATGGGAAGGGGCAAGGATTACGGGTACTGCTGCGACATGAGAGGCATGCTGTCCTTCCTCATACTCTTCTTTCTTTCAAAAAAGCCCATGAGCGGGAAAGAAATAGCTGATGAGATGGAAAGAAGAAAAGGAGACAGGCCGAGCCCGGGGACCATATATCCGGCTTTGAAGTGCCTGAAGGAGGCAGGGATGATAAGGGAGAAAAAGGAAGGCAAGACAATAACATACAGCCTCACAAAGGAAGGGGGAAAAACCCTGAAAACCGCAAAAGAGAAATTCTGCAAGGCCTTTATGGACATTGTTTCAGAATGATCCGGAGAAATTTCCATGGAGAACATCGATTCCGAACTGGGAAATTCAGAAAGCTTCGGAGAGATATTCCAGCTTGTGAAAGAATGTGTCTATGAAAGCCTTGGAAAAAGCAGGGCAGGCCTGATGCTGGGCCTCTCCCCGCTCGGTTTCGCAGAGCGGGGCTTTATAGGCGCATACCACCAGCTTGGCTCCAATCTCATTGTCCTGAACCAGAGCCTGATTGAAAAAATAAAGAAGGAGAGGCCTGAGCTTCTGAAATGCCATGTGTTCCACCTCCTTCTTCATGAATATCTGCACAGCATCGGGGTTATCGATGAAAGCACTACACGCGCCCTTGCAGAAATAGTCACTGAAAAGACCTTCGGCCCGGATCATGCAATCACAAAAATGGCGAAGAGATTCGAGAACTATATCCCGGGCCTCAGATACTCAGATCCCAGCTACCAGCCGCCTGAGGAGGCCTATGTGACGCTGGTTGACGGCTTCGAGAGGGAGGATACGGGGTATATCGGGTGATTGTCAGGGGTTTCATTCTTCAAAAAGCGAGAATCTACAGAGGCCGAATACACGGATTATGGAATGCAAGAGCACCCCCCTACTCCGCAGGGTCTATGACTTCAATGAAGTCTATCTTCCTGAATGACTTGTCATGCGTGGCAAGCTGCTTTATGTTAAGCATCTTCATCGTGGCCAGTATCGTGGCGTCCCTGCCGCCAATCCCTGTGTGGGTATATCTGGAAAGCATCTCTATGGATTCAAGAAGGAGGTCATAGTCAAAATTCGTGACAACAAAGGGGAATCCAAGCATGGCCTCAACCTTCTCCTTGCCTTTTATGGAGCCCAGATTCTTAATAAGATAATGGGAGATCTCCATCATCACAATGGTGTTCATCGCTATTTCTTTCTTGGCCAGAATGCCGTCCATATAGGACGATACTGATGCGTGCTCCTTTGATGAGCTGTCAAAATAGTAGCACCATATATCGCTGTCAATGAATATCATTCACATCTCCCATATCTTCTTCAGTTCGAGAGGAGCTATCCTGCTCTCCTTCACGCAGCCCTTGAGTTCAGCGGAGAAATCCATTGGCGACTTGAAGACCTTCAGGACTATTTCCCCTCTTTTCACCTGAATGGCCATTTCCTCCCCCGTCCTTATGCCAAGTTTCTGCCTCATACCTTTCGGTATGAGAATCCTCCCCTGCTTTTCAAGCCTTATTTTTTCCATTTTTCTCACCATGGAAATTTTATTTCCATTATTTAAAAAGCTATCGGTATGATAGAGGCCTGCAAAACCCAACCTGCAGACAGCAAGAGAAGGCTTACTCATTTAAACCTCTTTGCCACAAGTAATTCATGAACAAGATAAAGCTCATCGCCCAGAAAGTCGACATATATCCCTCAGACGGCAGGCATCCTTTCGCAAGGTCAGGCCAGCTGGCCTTCCACCACCTGAAAGCTGCAGGCGCCTCAGGAGTGCTGATCTGCCACTCCGAACATGAAGAGCCCTTCGACATCATCCCGAAAAAGCTGAATGCTGCAATGGAGTCAGGCCTTGAAGACAATATTGTCCTTTTCGGCGAGAAATGGGAGGAAATCGGAAAGCCCTGGAGCCTTCTGAACGATAATGAAAAATTGAAATTAGCAGAATTTCTAAAAAACAGGCTCAGGGGAATCCTGAAGGAAATAGACGGAAAAACAGCCTTAAAGACAGTCTTCAGCTATGAGCCCGGATGGGCCGTAAGGGGTAGCGGGAAGACTGATGTTCAACCACCAGGCCCGGAACAGATCGGACCAATGGCAGAGGCCATGAGGAAGGCCTTGGAAGAAGCCTATTCTGAAAACACAGCCCGAAAAATAAGGATAGTATATGGAGGCAGCATGTCCCCTGAAAGGGCCATGGATATAATGCCTCTTAATGACATTGATGGCTTCATTTTGGGGTCCGCAGGTACAAAAGTTGAATGGGTAAAATTGATTTCAGATGCTATTGCACAAGCCTCTGAGAACAAGAATACAGACAGAAAACCTGTCCTGGCCCTCAACTGGAAGGCCTACCAGCTTGCGGAGCCGTATGATGACTTTCTCAAAATCATAAGGAATTATGCGGATAAAATAGAGTTCTATCTGGCCCCTCCCGCCACTGATTTGTACAGGCTTTGGCTTCTGCTGCAAAAGCAGGAACAGGCTGCACTCATATGAAATACGTCAGAATGTGCCCTGAATGCGGGAGCACTGACTGGAAACCGAGTTTGGGCATCATTGTGGCTTCCCCTGACTTGGCATGCCAGGAATGCGGATATGTGGGAACCTTCCTGGAAGTGGATAGGAATTCCATCAAGGAAACACAGGAAAATATCAGGAAAGGCAGGATCAGCGGCCATCAGGCGCTGTGAAGCCGCCTACTCTCATCACATTTCCATATTGGCTTGCAATTTCTTTTACAGATCTCTCCGCTTCTGCCATCAATCCCCCCAGCGAATAGCTCGTTAGACCTCTTATTGCAGCCAGAACCGGATTATTTTCAGGGAACAGAATAATATGAAACTGAATTCCATATCAAGAAGCCAAAATCAGCCGGCTATCTTCTTCACAAGAACACTGCTCGGGCAGGGAAGCTTGCTCCCGGCTATGTCCATGGATTTCTTGGCCGCTTCCAGGCCGGCCTCCTCGATCCTCACTTCCACTATCCTCTGGCCCGCATGCACTCTTGCGGCTCTCCCTATGGGTTTGCCGAAGGCAAGCCTCATGCCTGACTGGAACCTGTCCGCCCCTGCGCCTGTTGCCAGCATCTTCTCCCTAAGGATCTGGTGCGGATAGACAAGCACCTTCCCGAAATAAGCATCTGTGCCCACTCTCTTGTCTAAATTCTTGCTCAGGGATACCCTGCAGGCCTCAAGGGAATTGTGCCTTATCTGCAGTGTGCTCTTGGCTATCAGGAACAGGGAATAGAAGTATGCCTTCTTGGGGTTGCCGAACTCGAACCTGTGTATCTTGGACTCAGGGATGCCCTTGACATAATCCTTGCTCTTGTTGGCCCTGCTAAACCTTGTATAGGCCCTTTTGAGAGTCCTGTAACACCTTGCCGGCCTTAAACCCATAATTTCACCTCAGACCTTATTCACCTCAAATTTATACAATCAATATCTGCCTGAAGGCTTAAATAGCTGCTGCTGGACGGATGTTTTCCGCATTTCCGTATCTGGCCGCATATAGCGCAGGAAAGCCCAGGCCATATAGGCAGCAGAACCCTTTAAATGCCTTCCTGTCCTATCAGCTTTACAGAAGCGCATAATGCTCATCACTCAATTCGTCAATAGTATCGTCTATAAAGGTCTGCATGATTTTTTATGTAGGCCTATATGGGACTCAGGTCTTTCAAAAGAATTCGAAGCCAAGGAGATACAGCTCAAATGAAGCGGACCTTGGTTCTGACATGAATAGTTCTAAGTAGAGGGAAGTCTTGTCTCGTGATGTCTTTCGATTTTTACTATGGAAAGGAGGCTTAAGTCATGGGCAGCCATCAGATTTTTGGCCTTATTGGAGGGGCATTGGCTCTTCTCGGTTTTGCGACCTATATTTCCGATCTTCTTAGGCTTAAAAATGCAACCAAAGTTACCAAATCAACCTGGATCATATGGTCGTGTAACATGCTGATCCTCACTGTGAGCTACTGGGTTGCTGGGGTCAGGAACACAATATATCT
The DNA here is from genome assembly GCA_964372825.1 of uncultured archaeon. Classification (GTDB taxonomy): domain Archaea; phylum Aenigmatarchaeota; class Aenigmatarchaeia; order QMZP01; family QMZP01; genus JACPNN01. The sequence continues at coordinate 12,740 of CAYJTA010000016.1, forward strand.
TCCCCTGGCATTTTTGGCTGGCAATATTGTAATGCTAGCTTTGATCTTGCGATACGGAAGGAGCGGTTTCAGTCCTTTAGACAAGATATCCTTTGTCGGGGCCGTAATCAGTCTGCTTCTGTGGGCTGGCACCTATTCCCCTGTCTCCACAGTTGTCATGAACAGGATCATAGCCTGGATAGGGGCTGTGCCGACAATAAGGCAGGTCTTCATCGATCCCGGAGCTGAAAACAAGCTGGCATGGGGCTTCTTCATGCTCGGCACATTTGTCAGTCTGTTAGCAATAGGTGACTGGAACAAGTTCGTGGAGCCATTTTTCCTCCTCAATACGGGAGCGATTAATGGCATAATATTTTCGCTCTCGATGAGACAGAAGACAAGGAGAGGAAGGGTGGCACATCATGTCAAGGATTGAGAATCTGTTTTCTCATGAGGGGCGGTTAATCCTAGGGCTTGCAGTCAGCGAGGCGGAATCATGGAGGCACAAGCATGAAGAGGACCGGGAACTGGAGCCAACAATGGATATGAGAGGAGGGAAAGGCATTTGAGGAAAATCCGAGAGGAAAAGGACAGAGAAAAGTTATAGGGATTAAGATAGGTGGTTTATGAAAGGTAGCTCGCCTACGATTACACAAACTTAAGAGGAGGAGAATAAGATGTTGCGATTGTTCAAAACCTTCGTGTTAGGCGCGGCCCTAGTTGTGTTGGCCTTGACGGCAGGAAACAATGGACAAGCCCAGTTAACCCGGCAGCCCCAGGACGCGACTTTTAAGAACGTGACGATTACAGGCAACTTGACCGTCGCAGGCTTAGCGGGTTTCGGAACCCAGGCACTAGAGACCCAGCTCGATGTGTGGGGGATCATTCGGGCCAAAGGCGACCCTGGAAAAGGCAGCGCTGCCCAGTTTGTGCTCGACAGCTCTGGCGTGCAGAACGGCCGCAGCTTCAAGTGGACGGCAACCTTGGAAGGCTTGTTGGAGCTGAGGGATGAGGCGGCAGGAAAAATCCTGCTCACCCTCGACCGTAACGGTCTGCTGGAGTTGCAGGGAGTCTTTAAAGGGTCAGGGGAGATGTTGACTAACCTCAACGCCTCCAATGTCGACAGGGGCACGCTAAACATAAGCATTCTGCCCCTAAGCTCGCTGGATAGCCGCTATGCCCCCAGCAACCACAATCACGATAG
>CAYJTA010000017.1:0-13529 GCA_964372825.1 uncultured archaeon
AGACCGCTGATGGCATGTACAGATATGATATTGATCTGGCAGGAGCCCCTACAGGGGGATATAGGCTCACCATAACCGGCAGCGACGGCACAAACACCCAGACATTCTCGACAGGCTTTGAGGTGCAGTCCGCTGACTTCGAGGCCATGGCGATCAACGTCAGGTATGTGGAGGATGCTGAAGGGCCGGGCGCAATGGTCAATGCGTTTGCTCCCAACAAGAATGTGACGATAATGACATTCCTGACCAATATCTCCGCCGGCGGGCTGGGGGCCAAGGGTGCAGAAGGCTTTGAGGGCATGCTGCCTCCCGGCAACTGCAGCTCCAACCTCACTGTAACAGATGTCAAGGACGAGAATGATGTCTCGTATAATGTTGATTACAGGGCGATGAACCTCAGCGCGGCCATGGGATATCTGTCCGATGTCCCTCCCGGCACAAGCCCGCCGGCTGGATTGGAGTCGCAGTGCATGGTGATCTTCCCAAACACGAACCTGAAGAACGGCATATACAGGATCCAGCTGAGGATGTATTACCGTGGGCAGTACCTGTTCTCAGGGGCGACATTCAGCGTGCAGAGAGTGCTGGCCAGAGGCAGCACTGTGGATTTCAGGGGCGATGACTTCGGCTTTTTCGCGCCAAACAGCACTGTCAGGATCAAGCTGAGCGTGAGGGACCTTGTCACGGACCAGGATCTGCCTGCATCGAACATCACCTCGGGAAAGATTATAGAGATGCACAGGGAATTTCCCGAGTTCAGGGACATCATGGGGAACTCAACCCGGAGGAACAGCCTGAATGAATCCGTAGTCAACGGAACAATATCCTTCCTTGCCCCCAATGATGAGGGCTTCTTTGCCATGAAATTCAGGTTCACGGCAAATGTCGGCAACAGCACCGAGACGGGCATAGGGGATGCATTCTTCATGCTCAAGAAATATATGATCTGGGGCCAGCTGCCCAGCGTGGATCAGGGGCAGTGGTTCGTCAGGGTGGGGCAGAACATCACGCTGCAGGTGACAGTCATGGACATTGGGGAGGCGCAAAGCGTCTTTGGCGGCTACAAGTCCCAGAAGTCATGCACGGGCTGCACAGGGCTGGTGATAAATGCTTCTGCTGCATTCAATGACCAGCAGTTCAAGAGGGTGTCAGGCTATACAGTGCAGACAGGCACCATAACCAATTCCACCAACCCTGTAGTAAATGTGACAATCGTCCCGACTGCCGGCGGGGACATGCAGGGAGGGTGGTACCATGTGGACCTGATTGCAACCGATCCTTCGACAAATGCCACATACTTCGGCTGGGCGTGGTTTGATGTCAGGAGCTTCTGGGTGGAGGCGCAGGGTGCCACGCCGATAAATGCGACCCATTACCAGGAGCAGTCAAGCATGGGCGGCCCCGGAAGCGGCGCGACATTTGCTTCAGGCCAGCCTGTCTATTTCACCATTGTGCCGAGGGAGCCGGGAACATGGAACATACTGTCTGTTGACTCTGCCCCGACAGTCCTCAACGTGCAGCAGGTGCCTTCAGGAAAGGGCGGAGGCCCTATTGCTCCCATATCAGGCTTTTCAGCAACAGCAAGCCAGAAGAATGTGTCAGTCTGTCCGTCGTGGATGGGAGGCCAGTGCTACCTGGAGACGAAATGGGTTATCAACCTCACAGGCCTGCCTTCAGACAAGCAGGGCAATTTCCAGGCCAATGTAAGGGTGTCAAGTTCCAACACAAGCGACACGGGAAGCTTCTGGTTCAGCGTGTCATCTTACAGGGTGAGGGAAAGCTACAGGCAGAACTCCATGCCTCCCATGTTCGCTGCTACAGAGAACCTGACCATCAACTTTACTGCGACCAACTTTGATGGCAGCCCGCACAACATAACGAATGTTACCATTGATGAGCTGTTTTCATCAAGGCAGGGAAGGCCTGTCAGCATGAGGTACGGCAGGAACTACACGACAAGCTGCAATGCCCACAGGTGCACGATAAATGTTTTCCTGACAAATCTTGGGAGCGGGGACTATAACGCAAGGTTCACAATAACCGATACCCAGAATGTGCAGAAGTCATCAGAGATGTTCTTCAGGATACAGGGGACAGTGGTCAACATACCCGCCATGTCAGAATCATGGGTGTGGCAGAGCGATGATACGGCGGAAAAGATAGAGAGGGATGTGATGAGGAGCGAGTGGTCAAGCTGCTCGGGCCAGAGGAATTCCGTGCCCAATGCTTCAAGGTTCTGCGGCCAGTACTGGTCTAGTTCCGGCCAGGTGAACTTCAACCTCACCGCACCAAATGTCACCTATACAAAGGAGTTCTTCGGCTATGTCTCCATGATGGAGGACTGGTGGGCGGGCCAGTTCGGCTCCGTGGCGAACAAGTCCAGGATGTATATGTATTCCAACGGCAGCATGCTCTGGGTGAGCAGCTCAGGCAACCTGACAAACGCTGCAGCCCCTCTGTACAGGAATCTTTCCGTAGGCGGAACATTTACGGATAGCAAAGGCGGAATATGGAGGCTGGATGCCTTGGGTGATCAGAACCTTGTGGTGTTCGGCCTGAATACCCTGTATTCGACAGGCATCCTGATAAACACATCATATTCGAGAAGCGGCTTCTTCAAGCTCGGGCAGATAAGGGAGTCTGATCTTGGAGCCTATACGCCGCAGGGCAGGACAGGCCTGGATCTGGACGGAGATGGGTATGCAAATGGGACAGGGTATTTCGCCATTTCAGACAATTCAGCAAGCGGCGTATACGACACATTCTTCTTCTCCGCAGACGGCAATTTCACTGGCAATGCATCCCGGGTGAGGCTTAATCCTCTGTCTGTAAACGATGCGAACAGGACCAACAGGGAGTTCGGCTTCAGCAATAACCCCAAACAAAGGTTAACGTTACTCAGCATAGATCCCAGGGCCCAGAATGTGAGGTTCTATTCGAAGCAGGTTGGTGACTGGGCATATCTTGGAGAATTCAAGTATCTCACCAATATCACGATACCTGTCTTGGTGATAGACCCTGCCGGAACCGAGCAGACATCAGCCGTCACAATAAGCGGTTACAAGGATTCATCGACATGGAGATTCACACAGACGGATCTGGCTTCAGGCGCAATCACGGGCATAGGGGAGCTGAGGTTCAATACAAGCGCCCTTGGAAGGTCTGGAAGATACAGGTTTGCGATAAAGACAGACGATACAATCGAGGAGTGGAAGTGGCCGGAAGCTAATGTGAGGGGCTTCCTTGTGGACGGAACCCTGGGTGAGGCTGGCTATATAAGCGGCTTCAAGCCGCTGCCTCTTTACAGATGGGACAGGGACAATTACGGCGAGGTGCCGAGGCTGCTGCAGGACAACAGGAACTCAAGCAGTATTGTCAATGGCGTGCTGCTGCGTACAGACCCGTTTGACTGGAGCGGCTGCCAGCTTTACAACACTACAGGCCAGATACCATTAGGACAGATCAACCCGAACATAACAGCTTTCCTTAGTATGGACTGGAATGTGCCTTCAGCAAGCTACTTTTTCTACAACTCAACAGAGAACAAACTCTACAGGAATGATACCGGCTGCGTATTCAATATAAGCATGGCACAGACAACATACCAGCAAGGGAGTTCTTTGACCCTGAATACAAGGGGGAAGAATTACAATGCAACAGTCCTGAGGATAGATGTATACCAGTATGCAGGATGTGGAGGGAATGATTGCTGGCGTGCTGACTTTGGCATCGCTGGGATAAGCAATTCCACCATGCTTCCAATGCAAAACACGGGCAATTCCCAGTGGCCTTATGCATGGGGCTACATGCAGAACATCAGCATAGGAGGCATCTATTATGATGTGCTGCTGGCAAACGATACAGCCTACAATTACCAGAGATGCGTATATGAAGGCATCAATGAATGCGCGAAAAAAGCGTTCCTTGTCCAGACTTCAAGCGGCAATTTCAGCGGCTCGCTTGGGGTGAACATCGGCCAGAACTTTACATCAGACTTGTACCTGGCAAGGGTCGGGCCATGGGACAATGACGGGATACTGGTTGGAAACTTCTCCCAGCTTCCTGGCGGGGCAAAGCCTGCCGTTGCTGACATCTCCTTTGCTGATGGCACCACAAGCTACTTCAATGCGCTGAATGAGACTGTGCTCGGCATGGACCTTGACAAGGACAGCTACAGGAACAAGACATTCTATATGCTCGCCTTCGACAACAATTTCGATGGCGTGCAGCAGCTGACAAACAACATAGCGGATGATGACCTGCAGCTGGTGGGCTGGACATCCACTGTGAACGGCTCAAGCATTGACATCGATTTTAGCGGGAATGAGATCTACACGGGACTGAATTCCAGCTGGACAAGGGAGAGGTGGGAAGGCCTGCCGACAGGCGTGTGGCAGGGAAGCGCCAGATTCGGGGATGATTATGCCGACAGGAACTGGGATCAGCAGCCTTCGTGGCAGATGCCGTTCTACAACGCGACAACAGCAATACTTTCAAAAGACAAGTGGAGGACCTCCTCAACAGACAATATGAGCATTGTGCTCAAGATATATAATTTTGACCAGAGTGCGATAGCAAATGCGAATGTCAGCGTGACGCAGGTTGCAAGGGCGACATTCAGCGGATTCCAGATTATACAGCCTGCAGGCTATTCTGTGGACAACGCATACAACAGGACTGATTCGTATGGGTACAGCCTGCTCAGGGTCTCTCCTGTGCAGATAGCTGCTGCCCCTGCAGGCACATGGGCTGACGGAAACTATCAGGTCATGGTAAACATACAGGCCCCATCAGGGAATGAGACGTATGAGAGGTGGTTCTGCGTGGGGGTGTGCGGAGGCTGAATATGAAAAAATTCCTGATTCTCCTTGCTGCAGTTTTGGTGCTGACACCATTGGTTTCTGCAGCCGCAAGCGTGACTGTCTCGCAGTCGGGCGCTGATCCCAGCTCAGTCATGCAGGGAAGGGCCTTCACAATCTCTGTCTCCGGAGCAACTGCGAATGCCCAGGCCATAATAACATCGTATCCTGCCGGCTTCAGCCTCACAGGAGAAAGCTTCACCAAAACAACAAGCGGCAGCGGATCCGTTTCATGGACCACTGCTGTGATTTCCCAGAAACTGAGCAGCCAGACCATATCCGTCTCGATCAGCGGCCAGGGCAGCCCGGAAACTGCCACATCAGGCACATTCAATGTAATCACGCCGCCATCCGTATCTGCAACTGCTTCGCCAAGCTCGGCCAGCGCAACCATAGGGTCGACATTTTCCCTCAGCCTTAACATCGTGAACAGCGGCGAAACATCTGCACGGTTTGGCTCCATAACAGTATCCCCAAGCATCTTTTCCATATCCTCAGGCTGCTCGCCCTCTGACATTTCAGGCGGCCAAAGTGCCGGCATAAGCTGCACCATTGCTGTCTCGCCTTCAGCCTCAGCGGGCTCCCAGACCCTGACGATAACAATAGCCCCTTCAAATGCGGACGCAATAACGAAAACAGTCGCTGTGACGGCCAGTGGGGCATCATCCTCCAGCAGTTCAGGGACAAGCGTTGGGGGCGGAGGAGGCGGAGGAGGAGGTGCGAACACATATGACAAGGGAGCTCTTTCTGCTTCTGTAACCCAGGCGCTTGCCAAAGGCGATATTGTCAAATTTACGCTGGCCGGACAGCCGCACCAGCTCAAGCTTGTCAGCCTGACGAACACGACAGCCACATTCAACCTTTCCTCTGTCACTGAGATGTTCACGCTGGCTGTAGGCCAGGAGAAGAAAAAGGATTTTGACGGGGATGGGGGCTTTGACCTTTCCATAATCCTAAAGTCTATAGCTGGCAGCAAGGCAAACGTCACGCTAACGCCTCTGACAGGGGCTGTTACCCCGCTGCCGCCAGGCAAAGCCAGAGAGGTTCCGCAAGCGCCGGAAGAAAAGGGGGCAGAACCAAAGGCGGAAACCCCTGCTATACCAAGCCCGCCGCCAGAGGAATCCCAGGAGACAGCCAAGATGGATAAAACTGTCGATCTAAGCCAGAACGCGGTTCTGATTGCAGTTCTGATTTTGCTTATCCTTTGCGGCGCTTATCTTGCCGCATGGGGCAAATGGAAGAAAAACAAAAAACAGGATAAATAAAAAAGAAAAGGCATGACTTATCCTGACCTGTACCAGAACTTGCTTATGGTCATGTTATGTACCTCTATCAGCGTCTCGTTTGTTACGGGATTTGTGGCCTTGTAATCAGCCTTCCCTGTTGCCTTGTTTACATGGAACCATACTGTGACAGGCCATCTCTTGACGCTTGAATCCCAACCCCTCACGTCAAGCTTTCCCGGCCCTGTGCACTCAAGATGCTCTGCAGCAACATGGCTGCATGTGTACTGAAGCTCGTGGCCATGAGATGTCGTGACCGAATGGAAAGGCACTATGCCTGCCCAGCCCATGACCTCAAGTTTTGTGTTTGCCTGCTGGTTTATGGCCATGCTCGGTATCATCTGCCTCTGGAAAGCGTCTGCATCGAAGCTTATCTTCTTCATCGTCACCAAGGAAAGGTCGAGACCTTTGTAGGTGTCCAGCGTTCCGCCTGAGGCAGAAGCTGAAATCTTTGTGTCTATCATGCCTGCTGCAAACACAAGCGCTGCGGAAAGAGCAAGGACAGCGACCGGCAGAATTATTGCGAAATTCTTCATATGTGGAACCCTCCTTTATTAAAGAAACTAATCTGATTCTACTTCATTCCAGGATTTATAACGTTATCGCAAAAAGCACTACAGCGGCCCTATTTTACCACTGGAGGCTTGTGAATGGTTGAGAATTCGAAACTTTTCCTAATGCACATCGCTCAGCGTTTTCCAAGAATTGTGTAAATAGTGTTCTGGCTTGTTATGCCCTTAATGTACACCTTGACTTTTTCCACGTCATATTTGTGCAGCACAGGATTGACCACAGGGCTGGTTGCCAGCGTCTCGCCGGGTCTTGCAGCTTTCTCGATTCCGGCTGTCTTTGACGGCAATCTGCCTATAGGAACATACTGGCTGCTGACCTTGAATCTGACAATAGGACAGGGCTCCTTGTGGATGGCTGCCTTGAGATAAAGGTCCTTTTTCGGAAAACCTTCCTTTTTCCTCAACCGCTTTGCAAAGTTGTGGATTTCAATGGCCGCATCAAGGGCATTCTCACTGTTGTCCTCTGGGAAAGCTGACAAAAAGCCGTCGCCTGTGAATATCTGCGGGCTGCCCTTGTAGCCGGCAATTATCTCATTGCAGCCGTCAATCACCTCAACAGTGAGGCTCTTAATGATGTCGTATTCTCCCCTGCCTGTATGATAATCGCTGAAGCTTGTATAGCCCGGGATATCATATAGCATGAGTATCTGGTTCCTGACGTCCGTTTTTGGAATGGCCATAATAATTATAATGATAGAAATCTCAGAAGCCGGCGTTTTAATGTAGAATAGTATTTGAGCGGCAGGAATATATAAATTCGGGATGGAATGAAGGCTTTGCATCCGTATGTCTTCGTGTTACAGCGGCAGCGTATGGAAACGCAGAATTCCCCTGTTATACCCTTGGGCGCATCTCACTGGTTCAGTGGTATTGAGTGTCACAGTTACTGTTGCCCCCGCGTTTATTATCTGCCCAAGAGGGTGAGAACCATCTATGCCGGAATGGAGAGGAATACCATTCGGTGATGATGATAAGGTTCTGCATGCTGATGGTGTGCAGGCGAAATTCTGGTTGAACTTCCTTATAGGCACAAAGCCGCTGTCAAGCGTGCCGTTAACAGCCCTGTATGTTATTTTGCTGATGTTGAAGTTCTTTGTGCCAGTGCAGAGGCCTTTGCCATAGAGGTCTGTCCCGCTTATGAAGAGCATGACTCTTATGGAGTTGTTGTTTAGGATTGTTATCTGGAAAGGGAAGAGGCCTGTGGCATTGCTGAAATAGCTGAGGGATATGATGCTCACGTTCAGGGGGTATGCGGAAGGATTGAAGAGCCATGAGAAGTTGGATTCTGCGTGGCCTGCCAAGACAGAATTCACGGCTATGGTCAGGTTTTGGGTGCCGTTTTCTGAACGGACAGTGAACAGGCAGTGGAAGAGCCTGTCTGTTGTGTTGCCAAAGGTGGTTCCTGTCTTGTTCAGGATGTATGATTGATTGGCCCCGTTCCTGAATATCAGATCATTTTTGGGGTTGCAGAGTGCTCCCTTGTTTCCGACTATTGCATATGAGTTGCCTATGTTCCCGTTGCCAAGAGCATGCCTTGCAAGAATGTAGTACTCAGCCTTCTCCCAGTTGAAAATGTACTTGGCCTCTCTCAGGCTTGCAAAGGCGGTCTTGTTGAGGAGGTTCTCCTCTATAGTGAAAATTGTCATGTTTGGGTCTATGCCCGGATTCACATAGGATGGCAAGGAAGATGCATGCGACACTATAAGTACAACAAATATGGCGGATAGCGCAAAGATTTTCTTTCGCATTACATTACCACTACATATGTAGTATTTGTGTATAATAAATGTAATGCTTCATGATATCAAAAGAATGTCACGACTGTAGGATAGAAAAATGCTTCGGAGTCGGACAAAATAGGAATGGGCCTCGTCCGGGATTTCCAATATATATTCGGCATCTGTATCGGTTTTCTTTGCCGAATGGGCTTTCTTTTTGAAAAGAAAGCCTATATTTGAACCCGGACTAGGAGCTGTCTGTAGGCCATTGCAATTTGTTTTCTTTTCCGCAGGCGCTTTTCTTTTCTGAAAAGAAAAGGGCCTACCACAGGCTCCTGTGCTAACCATTACACCAACGAGGCCATCGATAAGATTACTGCTTGCTGGCTTTTAAATAAATGCTTTAAAAATCGGACTTTGATGTTCATGGGAAAGCGCACTCTTGGTGAAGAGGTTTGTGGTAAGGAAGCATATGCTAAGGGGAGAGACAAAAATCAGGTCTGCGAACAGGAAATAAGAGTTTTAAACAGATTCTCGAAGACAAGTCCAGTAAGAGAATAGCAGCAAGAAAACTCGAATAGAGATAGATCGCATTTTGATTTTGGGAGATAAACATGCTCAAGTAAACAATAGGCATTACTGCTAGTTGCTGACTAATGTACATAAAAACTACAATTGTACATCAAACGTAATCTATTTAGGTAAACGGAACAAATACAATATATGGCTTTGCACAGGGGAAGATTTTTGTATATAATCGTGCTCCTTCTTTCTGCGACCATCTATTTCTATTCAACTGCTGCACAATCCCCCCTGTTTGGCTTTCTCCAGCCTTCCGATGCGGAACTCCACCAGCAAAAGCTGAAGGGCATAGAGGCGCAGATGCCGAAATCAAAGGGCTACATAGTGGAGTTTGAGGAGAAAGGACAGGAAATGCAGCAGCCACAGAATCCTGTTGCAGGCAGGTGGTTCAGGAAGGCCTTCAGCGAAAATGAAAACACAATCGGGCAAAATGCAGTTTCTGAAGCTCAGGAAACGCCGATAATGGCTTCCATACATATGGCCATCGGCAGGCAGCCAGAAATTGCCGGGGAGTTCAGGAATGTCTTCAATGGAATTGTGCTTGACATTTCAGAAGAAGAAGCTGGAAAGCTGAAATCTGTGAAAGGGGTGAAAGGCGTCTATCCGAACTACGCCAGAAAGATACTGCTTATGGATTCTGTCCCCCAGATACAGGCGGACAAGGCCTGGAAGCTGCTGGACAGCTTTGGGAGGAATCTGACGGGCAAAGGGATGAAAATCGGCATACTGGACACAGGGATAGACTACTACCATCCTGACTTTGGCGCATGCAGCCCGAAAAGCCATACGCTGAACGGAAATGTGCAGGCCTTTGTGCTCGAATCCCCGCACCCCTATAACAACAGCGTCACCATGGTGTACAACATAACAGTCTCCGGCTTCAGCCAGATAGCAGTACATTTTGCCCGGATAAGGGTCGAAACGTTTTTCGACAGGGTGGAGGTAAGGAACGGGAGAAATGAAACAATTGCGGCTTATACCGGAAACATGAGGGACGTCTGGACGCCGGCAGCAAACGGCGACACAGTATATGTTGTCCTGATATCGGATTCGGTCATCAATGATTATGGCTTTTCCATTGACATGGTCATCAACGGCTCAGTGATAACTGCCTTCGACTGGATGAACTGCTCAAAGATAAAGGCCGGCTTTGATTTTGTAGACAACGACAAGGATCCCATGGACGACCATGGCCACGGCACACATGTAACGGCCATTGCAGCAGGCAATGGCAGCCTGCTGAAGGGCGTCGCTCCTGATGCGATTATTTACCCGTTCAAGGTGTGCAATTCATTCGGCTGGTGCTTTGATTCGGACATACTGAGGGCGCTTGACAGGAGCGTAGACATCAACGGCAATGGGATACCTTTTGAGGATGAAAGTGATTTTGTCGACATAGTGAGCCTTAGCCTAGGAGGTCTTGGGGATCCGGACGATGTGCTATCAAGAGCCATAGACAATCTTGTCGACATGGGCGTTGTCGCTACCATAGCTGCCGGAAATGAGGGGTCCTTTGGCATATCCAGCCCCGGAACCTCAAGGAATGCGATCACGGTAGGGGCCATAGACAAATCAAACAACATCGCAGGATTCAGTTCAAGGGGCCCTGTCGTATGGGAGGGGAGGAAAAATATTATCAAGCCTGATGTTGTCGCTCCCGGAGTGAAGATATGCGCCGCAAAGGCCCAGATCATATCGTTTTTCGGCCCATCCTCCTGCATTGACGAAAGCCATATAGAGCTTTCAGGGACAAGCATGTCAGCGCCTCATGTGGCGGGCGTAGCTGCCCTTGTGAAGCAGAGGCATCCTGAATGGAATTCCCTCCAGATCAAAGCGGCCATAAAGAACAGGGCTGTTGACCTTGGCGCAGACATGCACAGCCAGGGGTATGGAAGGGTTGATGCGCTGAGATCTGCTGAATTGAACCAGTCCCTCCCTGTCACTGACTTCATTTTCATGCCTCAGGCGGCCATGCCGCAGCAGAACGTGAATTTCGATGGTTTCCTTAGCATTGATTTCGACGGCAAAATAACGAAATATGAGTGGGATTTCGATAAGGATGGTGTAATCGACAAGACAGGCCAGAAGGCAAGCAGCTCATTCCCTGAGGGAAGGCACCTTATAAGGCTGAGAACAACCGACAATTCAGGCTCGCAGGCCATAGAAACGAAGATGATAATGGTATCGAATGATATGCCTGTGGCTGACTTCATCCTTTCCCCGCAGCTGCCAAAGAAAGGCCAGAAAATCAAGCTGGACGCTTCAAGGAGCTACGATCCTGACGGCACGATAAGGGAATATTTCTGGGACCTTGACAATGACGGCATCTATGACCAGTCAGGCAAGACTAGGGAAATCACGCTCCCTGAGGGCATAAGGCTTATTACTCTGAGAGTGACAGACAATGCGGGAGATGTGGACACTGTAAAGAAGGCCATAAAGGTCCTGCCTTGAATATGCCTTTCTAATTTTTGCTGGATGACATGTGTCCAAAGCCGGACAAGAGGCATACACTTTAAGTATCAACAACAAATGATATCTATGCGCTACCAGACATATGGCACAGGCTCTTCAGGGCCCTCGATGTCAATTGATGTCGGCGGATTCGGCAATTTCCAGCTTGTCGACATGATACTGCAGGCAGTGACCTCAGGCAAGACCGTCAACTGGGAGATAGGAGAGGGAGGAAGCATTGAGTGCAAACCGCAGTTCTGGAATGGAAGGATATATTTCGGCGCATGCGACAAGAACTTCTACTGCCTGGATGATAAAGGAAGGGAATTGTGGAGATTTGCGACGAAAGGGCCCATATGCGGCAATGCCACAGTGACTGGTGATGCAGTGTATTTCGGCTCATATGATAATACATTTTATGCGCTCGGCCATGAAGGAAATCTTCTCTGGAAATTCAGCACAACAGGAAAAATCTTCAGCAAGCCTCTTGTTGTTGATGACAGGATCTATTTCGGCTCCCAGGACAAGAACCTGTATGCGGTCAATTCGGATGGGGAAAAGCAGTGGACATTCAGGACAAAGGGGCCTGTATCTTCAGGAGCTGCATATGGCAACGGGGTGATATATTTCGGCAGCTACGATTACAACTTATATGCAATAGATGAAAGAGGCAGGCTCTTATGGACCTTCCCGACAAAAGGAGAAATTTTGGCCTGGATTTCATACCAGAATGGCGTCGTTTACTTCTCATCCTTCGACAAGAACCTTTATGCGGTGGATGCTGGAAATGGGCAGCTGATATGGACGTATCCGACGAATTCTCCCCAGGACAACGGCCAGCTCGTCACAAAAGATGCCGTATATCTGGGCGGAAGGGACGGGGTGATGCATGCCGTATCTCTGGGCGGCAATCGCTTGTGGACGATCACTGCCAATGAATGGCTTGCCATAGGATCAGATATCGGCAACGGCCTGCTTTTTTTCGGCTCGAATGACAACAACCTGTATGCGGTGAATGCAAAGACAGGTGACCTGAAATGGAAATTCAACACAAAGTCGCTGGTTGTGGGGACTCCGACTGTCGTGGGGGAAAAAATAATATTCGGCAGCTGGGACGGCAACCTTTATGCGCTCTCGATGGACGGCAATGTCCTCTGGAATTTCCATACGAGCATCTCCACACCTGCTCCTTTCCATACAGACAATCCCTATGAGGTGAAGGAAACGTTCAAGTTCACATGGCAGCAGGAGGCCGCATCAGAAAAGGAAGACAGGTACGCTTCCAAAGGCAGCAGCATGGGAGAAGGCCTCAGCCTCTACGGCACCGGGGATGCTGGCTACATGGGCTCGAGGAAGGAGTATGTGGGGAAGAAGAAGGGATACAGGTAGGCTTCTGGCCTGATAACAACAGAAAATAAATGCGGGGGGCAGGATTCTCGGTTGGCATTTCGTTTCTCTATTGCCTTTCTTTGCCGAACGGGCTTTCTTTTGGAAAGAAGCCTGTATTCGAACCTGCGAAGACACTAAGTCACGGGATTTCTCATTTCATCGCATTGCGCTCAACACTTAAGAGTTTTCTTTTGGATAAAGCCCTCTTCTTTTGCACTTGGTTTTCTTTTCCGCAAGCACTTTTCTTTTTCAAAAGAAAAGGGCTTCTTAAGTCCCGCCCCTTTGGCCGCTCGGGAACCCCCGCAATTGTATTATTTTGTCCGGGAGAGGATATAAGAATGACCGATGGCCTTGTGATGTTTATAAGCAGCATTAACCGGGCATCACGCCTTAGAAACAAAGTGGAGGGCAAAAAGGTGACCCTGATACGCTATGGGAACAAGCATGACATTGGTCTTCACTTCTCCTCCGCCTTTTTTCTTCCATGTCACGCTTATTGTGGAGCCGGCGAGATTTTCCATGGCTCCTGAGTATGCTGAAACCAAAGTGTTCTGGCTTCTTTCTTCAACAGTGGCATCCAGCAGGGATTCCTCAAGGGAGGCCCACTCCTCTGCTGACTTATAGCCTAGCAGGGCGGCAAACTTCCTGTTGCAAGCCTTGTGCACGTCGTCA
>CAYJTA010000018.1:0-3827 GCA_964372825.1 uncultured archaeon
ATTAGTATTGTAAGAGCCGCACAAGCCCGTGTCTGAGGTGATTAGGAAAACAAGCGCCGGTCTTTCTTGGGTCAGTGAACGGCCCTCCTGAACGAGACGATTTTCAAGCAAAGGATGATCGATCAGTTTTTCCCGCAGCAAAGTTCCCAGGGTGCGCTTGAGTTCTCCGATGTAGCGGTCTGTTTGTTTGAGAAGTTCTTTCAACTTATATTGCGCAACATCATATTCCCAGTCCGGATTCATATCCCAAGTATCTGGTCTTGGTGTGAATTGAATAGAAAGCAAGAGCAGAAGGATAACGACAATGGCAATGGCAAAGACTTTCTTGAAATCGAAGCTTTTTTTGTGCCGGTCATTAAATCAATTTACTCAAAGGCATAATAAACGCAGATTGGGCCGAAATGAGCTGCAAATCCTCATAAGAAAGAACGGCATTTCCATATATCTATACAAATGCAAATCTATCTTATGAAGATAGTCATCGCCCTCGGCGGCAACGCCCTTCTCGACCCTAGAAAAAAATCATCATATCAGACTTACGTGGAGACTGTCAATTCCACATGCAGGGAGCTTGCGAAAATAATCAGGGAGGGCCACAGGTTAGCCATAACCCACGGCAACGGCCCGCAGGTGGGCGACATAATGCTCCAGCAGGAGAAGGCATGGACAATAAGCCTGCCTCTTGATGTCGATGTGGCTGAGACACAGGGACAGATAGGATACCTCCTTGAGAGAGGCCTTTGCAATGAGCTGGAAAAGAAAGGAATGAAGAATGATATAGCCACACTTGCAACGCAAGTCATTGTCGATCCGAAAGATGCCGCTTTTCTGGAACCCACAAAGCCTGTCGGCAGATTTTATTCGAAAAGCGAGATGCTGAAGCTTCCAAAAAGCTACTCAATGGCAAAATTAAACGGAAAATACAGAAGAGTCGTGCCAAGCCCGAAACCTCAGGATATTTTGGAAAAAGGCGTGATAAAGCTGCTTTTTGACAATAATTATTTGATTATAGCCTCGGGAGGGGGAGGAATACCAGTAATCAGGGACAAGAAACAAATAAAGGGGATAGAGGCTGTGATCGACAAGGACATGACAGCAGCCCTGCTGGCAAAAGTCCTGAAGGCCGAGATGCTTCTGATCCTGACTGATGTCGATGGCGTTTATCTTGATTTTGGAAAAGAAAGGCAGAGGAGGCTGGATAAACTGACAGTGAAGGATGCCCTGAAATATTTAAGGAAAGGCCATTTCAGGGAAGGCAGCATGAAGCCGAAAGTTCAGGCCTGCATCGATTTCGTCTCTGCAACCAAAGGCACGGCGGTCATAGCCCGCCTGAAGGACGCTTATCGTGCCATTCATAAGAAGGCTGGAACAATAATAGAATATCTATGAAGAAAGATTTTCTTTCGGTGTCAGATCTGGCAGAGGAAGAGTTATTGGACATTCTTGACACATCCGCAAGGATGAAAAAATATCCTTTGGGAAACCATCTGAAAGGAAAAATAATAGCCCTCCTCTTCGAAAAGCCTTCCACAAGGACAAGGATGAGCTTTGAAGCCGGAATCGCCCAATTGTCAGGCCATCCTATGCATATAGACTCCATCTCAACGCAGATGTCAAGAGGCGAGCCTGTGGAGGATATGGCAAGGGTTATGGAAAAGTATGCCGATATGATTTGTGCACGAGTATTTGAACACAAAACTCTTGAGACTCTTTCCAATCATGCCTCCATCCCTGTTATCAACATGCTTTCCAATCTTGAGCATCCCTGCCAGGCTTTGGCAGACGTCTTCACAATTAAGGACAGATTCGGAAAATTTGAAGGAATTAAGCTTGCCTATATGGGAGACGGGAATAATGTCTGCAACTCTCTTTTATTGGCCTGCAGCATGGCAGGTATCAATATTTCTGTTTCAACACCTAAAGGCTACGAGCCAAACAAAAAGATATTTTCAAAGGCAAAGGATTTTGCAAGGAAAAACAAATCAAAGGTTTCTCTTGCAGGCAGGCCAACAGATGCAGCAAGAGGAGCTGATATCTTATATACCGATGTCTGGATTTCCATGGGCGAGGAGAAGGAAAAGGATGAAAGGCTGAAGGCTTTCAGGGATTATCAGGTAAATAATAAGCTAGCGAGGCATGCGAAAAAGGATTTCATTTTCATGCACTGCCTGCCGGCGCACAGGGGCATGGAAGTTGCAACACATATAATAGACAGCGAGCACTCAGTTGTCTGGGAGCAGGCTGGGAACAGATTGCACACACAGAAGGCGCTGCTGCTGAAGATGCTGAAAATCAGTTGATTTCAAACCAGCCCCAGCCTCATCTTGACCTCGTCGCTCATCCTGTCAGGGCCCCATAGAGGATTGAATGTTATTTCAACTCTGACGTCCCTGAAGCCCAGGCTTTTGACCTTCTCCTCCACCTCAGCAGCTATCATCGGCCCAAGGGGGCAGGCTATTGAAGTGAGAGTCATCGTCACATAAACCGTTTCATTTTCTATTCTCACGTCATAGACAAGGCCAAGCTCCACTATGCTCAGCCTT
Source organism: uncultured archaeon (assembly GCA_964372825.1). Lineage (GTDB taxonomy): Archaea > Aenigmatarchaeota > Aenigmatarchaeia > QMZP01 > QMZP01 > JACPNN01. Next base: position 2,544 of record CAYJTA010000018.1, read on the forward strand.
AATTCAGGGTCATTCACGCTCTTCAGGGCCTCCATTATGTCTTCTTTTGTGACCATAGGCGATACAAACAGACTATCTTTCCCGTATATAAAAGCCTTGAACAACTCAAGAAACAGGCCCGCCAGGTGTCGGAGTTCCTGAAATCCAGTTTATTCCTGAATCCATATCAGTCCCATTGAGCTGGACGCTTTTGTTTGCAGCCGCTGCCGGCCCATTGTCGGGTAAAGGCCAGTTCGCGAGAACAGGATCGCCACTACCTCCCTCATATCTCATGAAGTCATGTATTTTCCCTTCCATGTCATGCAGGCCTGCCTCATCCCCGTCATTGTTCCATATGCCTGAACCCCTTCTCCTGTATATGGCCGCTTTCCCGTCGCCTGCATCCAGATCATCTGTCCCGTTGCCCGTGTATATAACTATGTAGTCAGATTTTCCAAGGCCTGAAACAAACGGCAATGTTATGTTGTTGCCATCAAAATCTGTCACTTTCCACCCCGAAATATTGATCGAAAAAATCCCTCCACTTTCAACAAAAAGCTCCACAAATTCATCTGTTTCATTTGGAGGATCATAGTACACCTCGCTTATGACGATCTTAGGTTCCTGAGACGGAGAAAAGCAGGAACAGACATTCGAGCTGCACAGGCCTGTGGAATTATTATCTGCCTTCTTGCACTCGGAATCGCAGTCGAAAAACCCTGCCGAGCAGAAGCTGTTGTCCATGGAGCAGGATCTTTCCATGAGGAATCTTTGCGAAACGCATTTGTCTCTATAGTTTTTTGTGCTGCCATTTTTTGTTATTGAACAGCTTCCTGATGAGAAAGGATCAGCGCCATTATCAGAATCTGAACATGCAGATACAACGGAGGAAGCACAGACGCATACGCCATTCGAACAGATGCCTGAAGCCGAAGCATTCTGAATTTTGCAGAAATTATCGCAATTTATTGTCCTTATTCCGCATGCATCCGACTTTGTGCAGAAGCCCTCCAGAAGGAACCTTCCTGCGCATCTGTCGCTGAAATTTCTTTCAGGTGATATGCATATGCCTTTGACAGATTCATTTATACCATTGTCAGTGTCTGCACATGCCTGTGTCTGGGAGAACGAGAAGGCGGCAATTAGAGCTGCAAAGCCTGCCGCAGCCATCAGCAAAATCAGCCGCATACTGACTATTGGGACTAAGATTTAAATTGTTGCCACAAACGACCAGCTGCTTTCACCATATGATCCTTTCCTTCAGTATTCTCAAAAAAATCGCTATCCCATCCCCGAAAGGCCTCA
>CAYJTA010000018.1:3837-13289 GCA_964372825.1 uncultured archaeon
CCTCAGCTTTGTTTTACCCTCTCTTTTGACGTACCTGCACCTTGTTTCAACAATTCTTACCTTTTTTTTGATGGCCTTCAGCGTCATCTCAGTCTCTATGGTGAAGTCCTGAGATTCAAGGCCAAGGGACTTCATTGTCCTGCATCTGAACACCCTGAGGCCGGAACAAAGATCCCCTATTCTTGTAATAAACAAGGCAGATGCAAAAGAAGAGAGAATGACATTGCCAGCAAGATTTAATCTTCTGAACGCTGATTTTCCTCTCAGGAAGAACCTGTTGCCCATCACGATTTCGTTTCCTGTAAACATGCCCAGCATTTCCCTGATGTCATGCGGGTCATAGCTTCCGTCCGCATCCATAAGGACTGTCGTTTCCTCAGCCGGTATAATATTGAGGGCCTCTATAAAGGCGTTGCCTTTCCCCCTTCCGGACTGGAACCTCACTATGCAGCCATATTTCTTGGCAATTTCAACACTCCTGTCGGAGCTGTGAGAGTCCATGACAAGTATTCTGGCATGCGGATAAAGCTTCTTCAGGACAGGGAGCAGCTTTGCCAATCCCTTTTCTTCATTCAGCGTCGGCAGGAGGAAAAACATAACTTCCTTCTTCATTCCAATATATGCGCATGTCATTTATTCACATACACTGCTACATCATTGTATCTGAATGCGATCTTATAACCCTTCAGCTCTTCCAAGGCCTTCTCCCTCTCATTATCATTTCTGTACACATAGCCGTCGAAAACCACGCATGCACCATCAGTTGCGGCTATCTCCCCTGTGGCGTATGCCTTCTGGTGCGCGAACCACCATACAAAGACGTGATTTCCTGAAATCTTCTTTCCTGTGCAGTTTTCTGCAATGAAATATCCTGCCTTTTCCAGCCCTATGAACCGGTCAACGCTGGGATAGTTTGCAGATCCATAGGCAAATATCCCGATGTTTATCACGGCTACGAGGGCTATTAAAGCGGTTATATATGCCGCTTTCTTCTGTTTGCCGGCCGGGAAATTGGCAAGGCAATATGCAGCCGCTATTGTCAGAGGCGGTATTATCGGCATCAGGTACCTTTCCCTCTTCACATCTATAAAGGATAATCCGACTATGAATACGATGATTATTACCGCTGCCATGGCAAAGAAAAGCCTGTTGTTTTCCGGCCTCCTTTTCCATATCATCCACAAGCCTGCAAGAGACAGGGGCAGTATAGCAGCCATCTGCAGCGGAATAGTATAGATGTAATATGGATCAATGGCACTCGAAATGCCTGACTGCCTGAACTGCGTGTCGGGAGCGCCAAAAAGCGTTCCAAACTGGCTCACGTTTGAAAGCATCCACGGCAGCATGACCATCACAGCGAGAATCGCTCCAATCCACAGGTTTTTGTCTTTCAGGAATTCGCGTTTTTCAAGGAATATGAAGAGGGCAAAAACAATGGAGAACAGTATCAAAGAGTACTTGGTCATGAAAAGCAGGGGCAAGAGAACCACAGTTGGGATGAGATACCGGCTGTTCCTGAGGGAAAGCCACAGGCAAAGCAGAAACACTATTTCCATAAGTATTAGCAAAGGCTCAATCAGGGCCTTTGTGGAGAAGAACCAGTGTTCAGGGTTAAGGGCAAGGAAAAGGGCAGAGTAAAGCCCAATCCTTTCATTGTACAGTTTCTTCCCTAGAAAATATATGGCAGCTATCCCTGCTATTCCAATGAAAGCCGACAAAAACCTTCCTGCCTCTATGCTTATCCCTGCTATGAGAAACCAGAGGGCCAGCATATGCGGCCAAAGGGGAGGCCGCCAGCTTTCTATTCCGATGCCTGTAATATCCCCAAGCGTCAGCACCTCGTCAATGCTTCTCGCTATGCCAAGATACGCAAGCTCATCATGTATCAGGCCCTGGCTGAAGAATACGCTGGCTATCCTGAGCATGCAGATTATCCCTGTTGCTGCGATCAGTATTTTCCTTTCCCCCTCTTTCATATGGCACTATTGCAGGGGGAAGAGATAAATTCCTTCCTTTTCTTAACCAGAGCAGGCTGCTCACACGAACCTGTCCAGAGCCCTTTCAAGCACCTTCGGCTGCAGCGGCTGCAAGTTATAGTATATCCTTGTCGACGGCTTGCTGATCCTGATTATCTTCCTTAGGTCGACAGGCGTCCCTATGATGACGGCATCGCATTTGGCCCTGTTTATCGTCTGACCAAGCTCCTTCACCTGTTTTCTGTCATAGCCCATCGCAGGCAGTATTTTCTGGAGATGCGGATATTTTCTGTACGTCTCCCTTATGCTGCCCACGGCATATCTTTTCGCATCTATTATCCTGCACATGTGCTTCCTTGCCGCAATTGTGCCCGCACCGAACTGCATGTTGCCGTGGGTCAGTGTGGGGCCGTCCTCTATGACAAGCACATCCTTCCCCTTTATGATGTCGGGCATCTCCACATCTATCGGCGATTTTGCAAGCAGAATTTCCGCCTTTTCATTGGCCATCCGAATGTTCCTCTTCAGCAGATCAATCTCGCCGCTGTGCGCGCTGTCAATCTTGTTTATGATCACAAGACCGGCCATCCTCGCATTCGCCTCGCCGGGATGGTATTTCATGACATGGCTTGCCCTGTGCGGGTCAGCCACGACAATGTGCAGATCCGGCTTGAAAAACGGCAGGTCATTGTTCCCGCCGTCCCATAGTATAACATCCGCCTCCCTCTCCGTATGCCTCAGTATTTTCTCATAATCGACGCCCGCATAAACCACAATACCAAGAGCTATATGGGGCTCATACTCCTCCCTCTCCTCGATAGTGCAGTGCTGCCTTTCGAGGTCCCAGTACGTCTCGAACCTCTGGACGATCTGCCTCTTGAGATCGCCATAAGGCATCGCATGCCTGACAACAACAACCCTTTTCCCCTTGTCTCTCAGATAATTCGCAATCCATCTAGTCGTCTGGCTTTTTCCTGAGCCTGTCCTGACAGCGCAGACGGCTATGACAGGCTTTGTCGACTTCAGCATGGTTTGCTCGGAGCCAAGCAGAACGAAATTGGCCCCGTTGGCTATGGCGATGCTGGCAAGGTGCATCACATGCTCATGGCTCACATCAGAATAGCAGAAAACGACATCATCTATTTTGAATTTTTTTATCAGTTCAGGAAGCCTTTCTTCAGGATAAATTGGTATACCATCAGGATAGAGCTTCCCTGCCAGCTCTTTCGGATACTTCCTTCCGGCAATGTCCGGTATCTGGGTGGCTGTAAAAGCGGCAACATTATACTCTTTCCTGCCCCTGTAGAAGACATTGAAATTATGGAAGTCCCTGCCGGCTGCGCCGAGTATAATGACGTTTTTTCTTTTCATATCATCTACCTTATCAGTCTCACCCTCTTGAGGCCTTCGTATATCGCATCCACCTTCTTTTCAACTGACTCTATCCTTTTCTCCAGCTTGTCCACGGCCTCCAGAACCATCTCATGCGGCGGCCTCGGCCTGAACTCTTCCGGGACAGGCCTCCTCTCCTCCAGAAACTTCAGGATTTCCTTGTTTTTGAGAAAATAGAACTTCTTCCCTTTCTTCACTTCACTCCCGATAATCCCTATCTCTTCAAGGATCTCAAGGTGGAAATCGATTGTCTGGGGCTGTTTCTTCAGCTTTTTTGCAAGCTCTGTCAGGTAAAGCTCCTTCTCCCCGAGCGCAAGAAGAATCTTCCTCCTCACTTCGCTTGCAAGTGCCTTGTGAACAATGTCCTCAAAGAGAGGCATCTTTAGTATTGGTTTCGGGTTTAATATTAAAGTTTTAAATCTGCTATTCGTCTATTTCACCTTGTCTTTCCGGATGAGAGGGATGCGGGTAGTCAGTCCCCGGTTCTATTTGAACATCAGGTGGCATGAGTTTTCTCTGCACACGGAAACAGTCCTCAAAGGCTTCTGACAGTCCATGCAAATCATCTGGAGTTATTCTTTTGCCTTCAAGATGATATTTCACTTTTCCCGTTTTGCGGCTATATGCTGTCCTTAGTCTTACTTCACTAGGGCCAACAACGAATTCAAGTTCAATGCCGCCATCTTCATATGCCTGCAGTGCAGTACTCCCGTCAGTTGTTGCCAGGCAGGCCGCCGCTTTCCCGGAAAGTTCAAGTGAAGCGAATTTTTATTCCTTGCCCCTGGATCTCCCATTGTAAATCCTTTCGAATAATCTTCCAATATCTGTTTCCTTCATGCACAGCCTTAGCCGGCTTTCGTCTGAAATTCTGGTCATGGCTTGCCAATATATGGCTTTTGGAAATAAAAGCCTTAATTTCGACTTTCATATGAAACCCGAAACATTTAAATATCTGTTCCTCCAATAATTAATCAGAGATTTCGGGTTTCCTATTAAACCCGAAACATGAGGCACAATATTATGAAATCCAAAAAAGAAAAAGGGCTGAGAGCCATGATGGCAGGCATTATTTGCTCCTTTGCACTTTCCTCCGCCTTCGGCCTCCTGCTGGGCCATTTCGGCCTCAGGATTGAAGTCATACTGCCTACGGCAGCCCCCGTCTTCGCATGCTTCGCAACTTTGATATTCATGGCCCTCAAGGGCTAAGGAGGTGACACTATGCCATTGCCGCACGAAAGGAGAAAGCTCGAGCCGCACGAAGAAGTCATGGAGCTGGTGGACAGGAGGTTTGACGAGATAATGGAGGAATTGGCCGACATCAGGAGGAGGTTGAGATAGATTTTGTGAAGGGTGCGCGCCCTTTTTCATTTGTTATCTGAACAGTTTTATTGTCAGAACAAATCAGTTCAAAGGAAAATCAATAGCATGAGCAATAGGCTTTATTCTTCATCTCACCGGCATTGAGGCACAGGATAGAGGAAAAACCGCCTTTTTCAATCCCTCCTCCAACATTTTTATGGCCTGCTGACCAAATCTGGCCTGATGGCATGGAATGGCCGATATTCTACAGGGACGAACTGAAACTGGGCAATCCTGACAGCTCTGTGGGCATCTGCACCCTCTGGACAAGGAAGGAGATAATCCATAGCAAGGTGCCTGAAAACAAATACGCAGTCTGCGGCAACCTTTACACTGTCCAGGGGATAAACCCCATGCTCAAGAACATCCTTGCGAAGCCCACCATCAGGTACATAGCCCTCTGCGGGGCCGATCTCATGAAGAGCGGCCAGGCCCTGCTGAACTTCGTCAGCAGCGGCTGCGATTCGGGCAGGAAAATAATAGGCTCCTCAGGCTACATTGACTCCAATGTCGATTTCGGGCTGATAGAAAGATTCCGCAGCCATGTGAAGGTGATTGATTTGAGAGGGAAGGAAGAGGAACTGCCAAATGCAGTGGAGCAGCTGAAGGATGAAAAGGCATTCATGGAGCCCGTCTTCATAACAGAGCTCGAGGCAAAGCCTGCGGAGATGAAATCAGCGGAAGTCGCCTTTAAAGTGAGAGGCAATAACATTGCGGACGCATGGCTGAAGGCCCTTGATGTGGTGATGAAGTTCGGGGAGGAGAAGCAGACAGAGTACCAGTCAAGACAGAAGGAAATAATAGGCCTCGTCGCCGTGATCGAAGGCGATGATGAAAAAATAGCTCCCTGGCTGAACATAACGAAAAAGGACCTCGAAAGCTATTACGCGACATTCTTTTCAGAGGAGAAGCCCGAGGGCGTGGAATACACATACGGCAACAGGCTGCTGAAATATGCCACACCCTCCGGCATTGTGAATCAGGTGGAGCATGCCATGGAGCGCCTGAAAAAAGCCCCCCACACTAGGAGAGCAGTTGCAGTCACATGGAATGTCGGGACAGACATTTTGTCCAAAGACCCTCCCTGCATCACCCAGATAGTGTGGAGCGTCAAAGGCAATAAGCTCTGCCAGACGGCAATAATAAGATCGAATGACATTTTCGGCGCATGGCCACTGAACGCCTTTGCCTTAAGGAGGATGCAGAAGCAGATGGCCAGAGAGCTGGGGTTGGAGGCAGGGAAGATGATAACACTATCCACATCTGCCCACATCTACGAGAACAACTGGAAGGAGGCAAAGGCCATAACAGACAAATGCCATGCGGACAGGCTGGCGCAATTTTCAGAGGACGAGAACGGCTATTTCATCGTGAAGGCCGAGAAGGAAGAGATCGTTGTGGAGCACTATACAAGGGAAGGCCTGCCGACAGGCTATGTCTTCAGGGGGAAGAAGGCCCAAGTTCTCTACAGGAGGATTATCAATGAAAACCTCATATCCATGCTCGACCATGCCGCATACATAGGCCACGAGCTTGCGAGGGCTGAAATGGCGCTGAAGGAAGGAAAGAAGTTCGTGCAGGATGAGGCGTGAATGAAGCAAAAGTTTCAGTTTTTCTAATGTAGAATATGATATTCTATTCAGTGATTCAATTTTTATCAAAACAGTGGCATCAATTGTGGGATGGTCCGGAACAAATAAATAACTCCCAACCCTAAATGTCATAATCCTATGGTCACTTTTGACGAATTCGGCCCGGAAAAGATTTTAGAGGTTTATGACCCCCGGACAAAGATGCACGGCTTTGTGGTCCTTGACAACCTTGCCCTCGGGCCGGGCAAAGGCGGAATCAGGATGACGCCTACTGTGACTGTGGAAGAGGTCGCAAAGCTCGCAAGGATCATGACATGGAAAAATGCGCTGGCCGATCTGCCTTTTGGAGGAGCAAAAGCAGGCATAGCCGCTGACGTCAGGAAACTTTCCAGGGGCCAGAAGCTTGACATCGTAAGGGCTTTTGGAAAGGCCATCAGGCCCATATGCCCCTCGGAATACATTGCAGGCCCGGACATGAACACCGGAGAGGAGGAGATGGCTGCATTCTCTCTGGCCGTCGGAAGCTGGCAGGCCTGCACAGGCAAGCCCGCAAACATGTGTGTCAGTGGGAACAAATGCGGCCTGCCGCATGAGCTCGGCTCGACAGGCTTCGGGGTTTTCCATGCGGCCAAAGTGGCCTGCGGCCACATAGGCATGGACATAAAAGGGGCATCCGTGGCCATAGAAGGCTTCGGCAATGTCGGCACATTCGCAATGAAATTCCTCGAGAAGGAAGGGGCAAAGGTAGTTGCTGTCTCTGATTCCAAGGGAGCGGTTTACAACAAAGACGGCATAGCATATGAAAAGCTGGAAAAAACAAAAAGAGATAAAGACACGGTAACTGCTTACAGGCCGGGAAAGGTTTTGACCGGCAACAGGCTCTTCGAACTGCCCGTGGACATGCTTGTGACCGCCGCCTTGCCTGACATAATCACAGAAAAGAACTGGAGGAATGTGAAGGCAAGGGTAATCGTTGAGGGAAGCAACATCCCCATGATGCCTGAGATAGAGGAGAAGCTCCATAGGAAAGGCGTGCTTGTCGTCCCTGATTTCGTGGCCAATGCAGGTGGCGTGATATCGAGCTATTCGGAATACATGGGGCGGACCATGGAGAACATGTTCGAAACTGTCAGGGAGAAGATAACAAGGAACACGCTTCTCGTTCTCGAGAGATCGGAAAAAAAAGGCACTCTCCCGAGGAAGGCGGCCATGGACATCGCTGTCGAGAGGGTGAGGAAGGCGATGGAGAAGAGGAAATAGTGTTTACGTTTTCTTGATGCTGTACCCCCATCCGGGCCTCCAGCCATCTGTCCCTTTGAGCCTCCAGTCTTCTTTTATTGCCTGCTCCCATGTCTTGCCCTTCAGGATCACATCAAGGGCCAGCTGAGGGGCCCTGTGGGCTACAACAGCTGCTGATTTTCCTGAATAGTTTTCGAATAAAGATTTCAGAAAATCCCTCATTCTGGTTTCCACATCCTTATAGCTCTCCCCTTTCGGAAACGGTTTTTCTATATGTTTTTCAGAAATAGAATCTATCAGTTTCGAAGCAGCTCCTGTCAGCTTTCCATAATCACATTCCCTCAGCCTTTCATCTCTGATAATATCTGCCCTTTTTCCGCAAACAATTTCAGTCGTTTCTACAGCCCTTTTCAAATCAGAACAGAATATAGCATCGAACCTTTTGTTTTTGATAAGTTTCTTTAGTTTTAATGACTGCTCCTTTCCAAGTTCAGACAGGCCAGCATCATGCCATCCTGAGGCTATGCCTTTCTCATTGTCAGGAGTTTAGCCGTGGACGAAATATGTAATTTTCACTGCCTTCTTTGATGTCATAAGTTATTTTCTGCTTTCAGGTTTAACGAAATGCATGAATCTAGCGCTCCCTTTTGCCGGCGATGAATTCCTCGACCATTTCCCTCGCCACGTTATCTGGGTATTGGAGAGGCGGATGCTTCATCGTATATGCTGAAATCGATATCAGTCTGCCCCCAATTTCCCTATCGAGGGCGAGCTTCGCGCATCTTATTGCATCAATAGCGCAGCCCGCGCTGTTAGGAGAGTCCTCCACGCTCAACCTGAGATCCATCACAGCAGGCGCCCCGCCAAACATCGTGCCTTCCATCCTGATGAAACAGATCTTGTTATCCTTCTGCCAGGGCACATAATCGCTCGGCCCTATGTGTATGTTTTTCGGTTCCAGCGGAACAGGAAGCTGTGATTGCACCGATTCGGTCTTGCTTATCTTTTTGCTCTTGAGCCGCAGCCTTTCAAGCATATTGAGGAAGTCTGTGTTACCGCCTGTATTCAGCTGATATGTCCTTTCAAGCTTAACCCCCCTGTCCGACCAGAGCTTCGCAAGCATCCTGTGCGTTATTGTCGCCCCAATCATTGTTTTTATATCATCCCCCGCCACAGGCAGATTCTTATTCTCAAATTTCCTTACCCAGTCGTCATTCGAGGCAATGAAAACAGGCATCATGTTGATGAACGCACAGCCGGATTCCAGAGCGCACCGCGCATAAAACTTGACGGCTTCTTCCGAGCCTACTGGAAGGTAGTTTACGAGTATCTCAGCGCCGCTGTCATTCAGCACCTTTGCAACATTTACTGGCCTTTCCTTCGATATCCTGAAAGATTCATCCTCAGGATATTCCTGCATGTGAGGCGCAACGCCATCCAGGACCGGCCCCATCTGTACCGGCACAGCCATGCTTGGTATCTCTCTCTGGAAGACCAGCGTGTTATTGGGCAGCGCAAATATGGCTTCAGAGAGGTCACGCTTAACCTTTCTCGCATCGATATCAAAAGCAGCTACCGGTTTGATGTCTGAGATCTTGTAACCGCCTATCATATTGTGCATCAATCCCGGAACCAATTCGTCATTGAAATTCACTTTTTTGTAATAATGCAGCCCCTGTATCAGGCTGGAGCAGCAATTGCCTACCCCTGCTATAGCAATCCTTATTTTCTTAGACATACTATGATCTGCTATTTTATGCTATAAAATAGTTGCTCTGCCTGAATTTATAAATGTTTTCCAGAGGCAGGCATCAGCCTTCTGGTCATCTATTTTATTCCATAAGGCAACTAAGATTATGCCAACCCCTTTCGAGCGCTTTGCCAGAAGCCTCAC
>CAYJTA010000019.1:0-12691 GCA_964372825.1 uncultured archaeon
GTTATCGTTTTTCCGTTAACGCTTTTTGATTTATTTCATGGAAAAGGGTTAATTAACAGGCAACGCAAATTTATGACAGATGATTGATACAAAGTGGATTTCAAGCTGGATTTCTGAGACAAAGGCTATTTTAGGCTTCTCTGTTGCTTTTGGTGCCATAGGATATTGGTTGAGTGATAATAATATCGCAATCGGAGCAATTGTCACAATCCTTGCTTTATTATTTCTGGTGGTCTTAGATATGGATAGGAGAGCGAAAATCTTGGAGAGCGAATTGGATTCGCTGTCTGCTTCAATTGAGACTCTTAAAGCCACTATGAAAGGAAAAAAAGGAGCTGTCAATTACACAATACTTTTTATCATTTTCATAATCTTACTTCTGATTTTAATCCTAAGCAGTAGACAAGCTAGTCCATTGCTATTTCCTTAATCCAACAGTCCCTTGCCATTTTTCATAAATCAACCGAGGGTTGAACAGAACCGCGCCCTCCAATAAATATAAACCAAGCGCAACAATAATTAAACCTGATGCCATGGACAATGAGAAGGTGCTCATGGGGATAAAGGAGGCGGAAGCGAAAGCAAAGAAAGGCATAGCCGCAGCCGAGGCGAAGAAACTGGCAATAATAAACGAGGCCGGGGGAAAGGCTGCGGAATACGAAAAGGCTGAAATAGAAAAGTGCATGAAGGAACTTGAAAAGAAGGGGCAGGCCGAAATGGAGAAAATACGGAAGGAAGCGAAGGATATATTGGACAAGGCAAAGAAAGAGGCCGAAGGCGTGTCGTCTGCTGCGAAAAGGAAAAAGGCAGGGGCTATCAGGATGCTTGAGAAGGAATTTGACGCTTTTCTGAAGGCATTGGCCAAGGAAGGCTAGTTTTATGTTCTACCCTGAAAGAATGCAGACGGTTCTGATCGCTGTCAGCAAGACAAAGCAAAGGGATGTGATAGAGGAGCTCTACAGGCTCAAGGCGCTCCATGTGAAGGGGCATTCTGCCGCTGAAGGGCTGCCGATAGGCCTCCCCCTCGGGGACGCTGAGGAGCTTTCCCAGCTGCTACTGAGGTTCAGGGCGATAAAGACGGCCCTAGGGATAGAGAAGGAAGAAGCTGGACCGGAAGCTAAACTGGACATCGAAAAAACAAGGAAGCTCGAAAAAAAGCTGTCTGCACAGATTTCCCCCCTCCAGGAGGAGCTGAAGAATGTTTCTGAGAGGCTGAATTCTGAGAATGGCAGGCTGGAGTCCCTGAAATTTCTCCAAAAAGCGGGGATAGGCAGGCTTGATGTCCTTCAGGAATATGCGGGCCTTGAAATGGTATCCGGCTATATGAAAGGACCCGGAGAGTTCAGGGAAAAGAATTCAATGGTTTTTGCAGAGAAAGGCAAGGCCAAGGAGAAGGCTGTAGTTGTCCTCACGAAAAGGGAGCAGGCGGGAAAGGTGAAGGACAGGCTGTCGAAAACAGGCTTTTCCGAGTATAGGCCTGATGTGAAAGGGGAAGGGCCGGTTTCTGAAGCCATTGAAAAGCAGAAGAAAGTGATTGAAAGCCTGTCGGATGGCAGGGATAAAGCAGAAGAAAAGCTGGCAGAAGTGAAAGAAAATAATGAAGAGGAAATACTGGACTCGATTTACTGGCTCAGGGAGAGGCTGAAGGTGGCTGAGCTGCCACTCAAACTGGGGACAAGCGATTATGCGGTGCTGATAAGCGGCTGGGTGCCCAAAAAGAAGGAGAGGCAGGTGATGGCCGCCATCAGAAAAACAGCCCCGAATGCTTACATACATTTTGCAGAGGCCCACGAGGCTCCGACAAAGATAGACAACCCGAAGCTCGTCGAGCCCTTCGAGTTCTTTGTCAACCTGTATTCCACACCGTCGTACAGGGAGATAGACCCCAGCTTCCTGATTTTCCTCACATTCCCCATGTTCTACGGCATGATATTGGGGGACATTGGCTACGGTCTTATTGTTCTCCTGCTGGCCATAGGGATCAGACTGAAAACAGCCAAAATAAGGGCGCTGGTGGATGCAAGCATACTTTCCGCCTTTGCCGCTATAGCATTCGGGTTTTTGTTCGGGGAGTTCTTCGGGACAGAGGAGTTATTCGGATATCATCTTGAACCACTACTCAGCAGGGTCCATGACCTGAACAGCGTGCTGCTGCTCTCTGTGATGATAGGCCTCGTGCACATCGGCCTGGGCTATCTTTTCGCTATAAAAAACGAGATAGGACATAACTGGAAGCATGCCATTCTGGGGAAAGGCGGCTGGCTGCTGATCGAGCTTGCTTTCGCTTTCCTGCTGTTTGACCTCCTGTTCAAAATAAGATTCCTTGACACAATGGCCTCCTTTGGGATACTGGGCATAGGGGCAATACTTGTCGCTTTGGGGGAAGGCGTGATGTACCTTATAGAGATCCCTTCCCTTCTCTCAAACATAGTCTCATACACACGGCTGGCGGCATTCGGCCTTGCAGCGACAAGCATAGCCATAGTTGTGAACACAACAGCAGGCCAGATGTTCGAAGAGGGTGGGGCTTTGGCGGCAGGGGGCGTCGCAATACTCGTAGTGGGCCATGCTTTCAACCTTGTGCTGGCCATGCTGGACAGCTTCCTACAGTCGCTGCGACTCCACTATGTTGAGATGTTCTCCAAGTTCTACAAGGGGGCCGGGAAAGCTTACAGGCCGTTCGGGGAGAAGGGATAGGCGGCAGGAGCTTATGTCTTCTCAGATGTTCTTTTTGAAAGATTTTTGGATACGCCTGACCTGAAATCCAGGTAAAATGAGAGAGGCCTTTGCTTGTTACCGAAAAATAGGATTACTGTGACTTAAGATGAAGATGCTTCTTGTGGTTGTGGACTTGTGTTGGGCATACAGTAACGTGTCTCGACAGTTTTGGTGCCCCATCTTCCGAAAAATCTTGGGACATGCACTTCATCTTGTACTAACATTTCTTCCGGCGTGTCCAGATTAAGGGTGTATGTTCTCCCCGGGGGCGCTGCTATTATTGCTTTGGCATCACCATACTCTGTTCCCATATGCAAACCAATAAGATTAAAACCCTCTGGAAGTGTAAGTTTGCGCTTCATTTCAGAGGCCAATTTGCGGCCTTCAGTTCTGGCTGTGGATTTCGCTTTATCCACTAGTCCATGAAGTCCAGCTCGCTGATAGGGCTCCAGCCTGCCAGATGCTTCCTGTACATAATGTATCGTCCACTGATAATCAATGCGAGCGTGTCCGTAATCTTCGCCCAGCTCTTCATAAAGTCTGGAGATTTCTGAAGCCAAAGCTGTAACAGCTTTTATCTCCTTCTCCGGCACTGGAATACTTGATTTCATCATATGTTAGTAGTTAACAGAGGAATATTTAAAGCTATCGTTTGCGAGTGATTCAAGGCTTACAGGCCGTTCGGGGAGAGGTAAATTGCACATCAAGTGTCTAACTTTTTGATAGCATTTGCTTTGTCTCAGATGAAAAGGGTATAATTAAGTTATCCACAAACATTATTGATGCCAATATTTGCCTACATCCTCGGCAAGAACAGGATACTCTCCATAGCGGAGCTTGCCAGCCATTTCCACTTTAACGGCATCGGTTTCAAAGTGCTTGAGAACAGGCATGAGTTTTTTGTTGCTGAATCGGCGAATGCAGCAGATGTACAGCTTCTTGGAGGCACAATAAAAGCCATCGGAATTGAAAAAATTATGGACAGGAAAAGCCTTGTTGATTCTCTCAGGCATGGCCCTGATATGAATTCATTTTTCAAAAAAACAGATGATGGGAGGCTTGTTTTTGGGGTAAGCATCTATCCATGGGCCAGAAAGCATACAGAATTGCACAAAAGAATTAGCCTCATAATCAAAAAGAGGCTGAGGAAAGAGGGCCTTAAGGCGCATTATTTCAACCTGCCGAAGGACAGGTGCTCCCTGACTCATGTGGAGGTCATAAGGCAGCAGCTCATTGAAAAATCCGCTGAAATAGTCCTGATAATGTGCGATGAGAAGGCCTATTTCGGGAAGACGATATCATGCCACAACCCGTTTGATTTCCAGAAGAGGGATGTGGAGAGGCCGGCAGTCAGAAGTGAATTATCCACTTCTCCAAGGCTGTCAAGGATCCTGATCAATTTGGCCGGAAGCAGAAAAGGGGGGAAGCTTATAGACCCGTTCTGCGGGACAGGGACAATACTGCAGGAAGCGGCTGTTCTGGGACTTGATTTCTATGGCCTCGATCTGGACAAGAATATGGCTGATGCAGGCAGAAAGAACCTGTATTGGATTTCAGAAAACTATAAGCTGGGCCTTGAAAACCTGCATGAAAAAATCAAGCAGGGCGATGCGAGGCATATTTCACGGCAATTCCCCGGCAAAATCTTCGATGCGATAGCGACTGAACCTTATCTGGGGCCTCTGCTGAAGAGGAGGCCGGATCTTGTTCAGGCAAAAAGGATAACAGGAGAGCTCGAGCCATTGTACGAGGCCTTCTTCAGGGAGGCAGGAAAAATCCTCAGGCCGGAAGGCAGGATTTCTATCGTTTCCCCCAGATTCGTCACAGAGAAAGGCATGGTCAGGCTGGAGACAGAAAGGCTTGCAGGAAAAGCCGGACTGCAGGTTTTCGACATCCTCCAGAAATACAGAATAAACCATCCATATCCGCTAACGGATTTCGAGGAAGGCCAGTTCCTCGGGAGGGAGATGCATGTGTTCGAGAAACCCGGATAGCATGATTTTCAGAGGCCTGCAATCAGTTCTCTTGCAGTCTTTATCTTTTCAGATGTGAGCCTGCTGTTTATGTGTTTTATTTTCAGGACAAAATCGGCTATTTTGTCATAATCAATCCTCACTTCCCTGTTCTTGAGATAATATTGATTGTCTATCCTCAGCTGCTTGTCCTCCTCCAATATCTTTGAATATCCTCCAGGAAGCAGGCCTTTCTCCTCCAATAGCCTGCAGAGGGCAATCGTGCATTCATGTATCTCGCATTTAATCCCCAGTTTCATAAGAAATGAGTATACTGCAAAATATTCACAATAGTATTTTGCTGCGGCCAGCCACACCTTTGACTTGTTCTCTATGCACCTCAGCACTTCCAGAGTTTCCTCGGAGGTTGCGATGTACTCCTGTGAGAGGTTGTCATTGGGCTCTATAAGCCGAATGCCTTTCGCCTGTCTTTTACACCATTTCAGGTCTGCCACAGCAACCACTTTATTATGTCTTCGCTGCCTTTTATTATCAGGTGCTTCTTCATAATTTCCCCTTTGAGCGCTTTTGAGACTTTGTTCAGTCCTGCCACATTGACAATATGCGCCCTCTTGTTGAATCTTTCAGAAAAGATGCCAATGACCGCTTTGTTGATTTTTCCTGCCACAAGGAGATCTATATCATCAGCTTCTGAAAAGGAATCTGCAGAAGAGCCGAAAATCAGAACTCTGGAATTTTCCTCAAAATTTCCCTGGACAGCATACGCTAGCTCTTTCAGAACAAGAGCCTCTTCACATTTTTTTATGAGCCTCCATTTCTCAGCAATTGTGATATGGTCCACAATGTTCAGGTTTTCTGTGTTCAAGGAATAGAGGGTTAGCCTCCCTTTTTCCTGTGCCTTTAGGACGCCACGCTCCACAAGGAAAATGAGCTGTTTCCGTACTGTGGGACGAGGCATATTCAGCTGTCTCGATATGTCAGACAGATACAGGCTTTCCTTGTATCGCGAAAGGAATGGTTCCAAAACTTCCAATATCGTTATTTTTTGAACCATATTGTTATAAATATAACAACTTATATTTAAAGTGAAACAACTAAAGAATCTGCATTTTCAGAAAGATATATAAACAGTCCTGTTATCGTTTTTCCGTTAACGCTTTTTGATTTATTTCATGGAAAAGGGTTAAATGCTCTTATAATCCAAGAGAGCTAGGTTATTTGGAAAAATACTCAAGGGCCAAAGCGTGCAGATGGCTGTTTGCAGCCAGGCAAGTGGAAGTATTCAGGCCCACAGGATTTCCAAACATATCGGTCATCATTCCTCCTGCCTCCTCTATAATCACCTTCAGGGCCGCTATGTCCCAGATTTTGACTTCGGGTTCGGCAAGTATGTCAACTTTTCCTGATGCGAGAAGGTGGTACATCCAGAAGTCGCCGTAGCCCCTGTCCCTGTAGCAATCCTTTATCAGCCTCAGCATGCCATCAAGAAGGCCCTTTTCCCCGAAGAATTTGAGGCCGCTGTAGCAGACTTTTGCTTTTGGGATTTCCTTTGTAGAAGAGACGTGAATCTGCTTCCCGTTAAGAAAAGCCCCTTTCCCTTTTTCAGCAAACATGAGTTCTTTCATGGCTGGCGCATTGGAGACGCCCAGAATAAGTTCATTGCCCTTCATGAGGGCTATCTGGGTTGCGAATATGGGGATTTTCCTGATGAAGTTTTCTGTTCCGTCCAGAGGGTCTATTATCCAGACATGCTCTGAACCTTTGATATGGCTGCCTGATTCCTCCCCCAAAAAGCCATGATCAGGAAAGGCTTTTTTTATTGTTTGTATAATCGCTCTTTCTGCCTCTTTGTCTGCCTTTGTCACAGGGGTATTGTCAGGCTTGAAGTCCGGCCTGATTTCGCCTGATGAATAATGTTCCATCATTACTTTCTCGGCCTCTTTTGCGGCCTTCAGCCCCACTCTAAGGAACGGGCTTTGTGACATCAGAATAATTGGGCCTGAGGCTTAAAGCCGTTTCTTGGCAGCCAAAGACGGGTGGCTGTCAATATTAACACCCTTCCACAATTTCTTTTATGGCTGGAATTCTTGAGCAGTATTTCCTGAACCCCTACGGCCTTCTTGGCCTGCTGGCCCTCATACCCCTGATAATAATATACCTGAAGAGGCCTAGGCCGAGGAAGATTGCCTTTCCCTCAATCGAGTTCATAACAGGGGCCAAGAAGAGGAAGAGCCTGTTCAGCTTTCTGAGCTACTTCATACAGGATTACCTTTTCCTTGTGCAGGTGCTGATCTTCATGGTTTTTGCTGCGGCCATGGCATATCCCTACATGAGCATGAAGCAGAGCGAGGCCGTGTCGAATGCGGTGATTATACTTGACGCTTCTGCAAGCATGCAGACAATCCATAAGGACAATACAGAAATTGAACTTGACAAACGGACACGCTTTGAAAAGGCCAAGCAGATAGCCGTGCAGAATCTTGCGGATGTCAATACGGTCATACTTGCCGCTGATTTTCCTGAGGCCCTTGCAACTGAAGCGGACAAGGGGACAGCAGAGAGGCTGATAAGGGCTGCGAGGCCCAAGGCCACAATCACAAACCTGTATGATGCGATGATACTTGGGGACGATTATCTGGAAGGCAGGGAGGGGAAAGTGGTGGTCATAAGCGATTTCCTGCACAATGCGAATGAGAGGAGCCTTGCTGCTGCAAGGAGCATCCTTGAATCAAAAGGCATCATTGTGCAGTTCAAGAGCCTTGCCGGAAATGCGAGCAATGCGGGGATTGTTGATGTGAAGATTGAGGGGAAGATAGCGAAGATAAAGGTCAAGAATTTCGATAACAGGCCTGCTGAGGCAAAAATAGTTTACGGGGACATTTCCAGAACGTTCAAAATGGATGCCTTGGGCCTTGAAAGCATGGAAATGGATGCGAAGGAAGGGACATCGGAAATAGACCTTCTCCCTGCTGACGATTTCATGCCGGACAACAAGGCCTATATCAGCCTGCAACAGAATGCATCAGCCAGGCTGCTGCTGATTACAAACAACAGAAGCAGATTCCTGTATACGGCCTTGGGCCTCCTTCCCGGGCTGAAGGCAGATGTGGCCGAGCCCCCTGTTATCCCAAGCCTGGATTATGATGTTTTTGTCTTCCATAACATCGAGACGGGCAAGCTTCTTCCCGGAGTTGTGAAGGAGATAGCAGAGAAGGTGGAAAAAGGCGCTAGTGTTGTGATTGCGGCGCAGAAGGGGATGGAGAGCATAGACTACAGGGATCTTATAGATCTGAAGGCCGGCAGGGTGAAGAAGCCGTCTCCTGTGATCAGGAAGGAGAGCAGGATAACTGAGGATATCGATTTCGGAAGGGTGAATGAGTACTATTCTCTGACACTGCCGAATTCCACGGAGATCGCATATGTGGGAGAGGGTAACGGGACTGTGCCTGTTGTGGCCTTCATTGCCAAAGGGGCCGGCACAATACTCTATTACGGAATTGATGAAGGCGTATCATCTTTCCATTACGAACTGCTGTACCCTGTCTTCTGGAAGAGGGTGATAGAACAGATGGCCGGCAGGCTGGACGAACAGCAGCTGAACATGAAGACTGGAACAATCCTGGCCCTTGACGGGTTCAGGGAGGTTGTGCATCCGGACGGGGAGAGAACCAGCTCCAAAAGCCTTGTCCTTGATGAAGCCGGCATATACACGATACTGCCTGAGGGGAGGAAGATAGCCGCTAACCTTGCGCAGGAAATTGAATCGGCCGTAAGCTCGGCCTTCGAATCAGACGAGACCCAGAGGCTTCTGTCCTCATCTGTGCAGGAAAGGGCGGCGAAGGTGGAAGTCACGCAGACTGTTTCGCTGATTTTGCTGCTCCTCCTTTTTGCCGAGCTTCTGATACTGAAATACAGGGGTGATGTATAGCATGGAAATGAATAAGGAATCAGGAACAATCCTGTCTTATTCCATTGGAATTAAGGAGGCTGTATGACAGAAGGCATACAACTGGTTGCGCAGGAATGGCTGCTGCTGGCAATACCGCTGATAGCTCTGGTAATCCTGATATCGAAAAGGAACATATTCAGGCTCAGCGAGAGGCAGGAGAGCGGCACGTTCACCATCATCTTCAGGGGCATGGCCGTGCTGCTTGTTGTGATAGCCCTTGCGCATCCTGTCCAGATATCGAGGGGCATGGCACAGGTTCCGCCGACTGCGAGGATCCTCATTGACGCCTCTGATTCCATGAAAGTCTTTGATACCTCATTTGTCAAAGGCCTTGAGGAGGCGATATCGAAAGAGCTTCCCTTGGACTCCAGAATAATCGCAAACGGGACGGAATCGAGGGTAGGGGGTGCAATAATGGCCTCGCTTTCCGAGCAGTCAGGCGTGCTTGTCATATCTGACGGCAGGGTGACAGAGGGGGCAGGCATGGAGGATGCGGGCCTTCTGGCCTCGAAGCTGAATGCGACAATAAGCGCTGTCAGGCTTCTGCCGACGGCAAGGGATGCCAGCGTGACTATAACCGCCCCCCAGAAGACCGCAAAGGATGTCGAAACGCAGTTCCTGGTTGAGGTGAACGGGATTGAGAATGGGGAGAAGCCTGGCGGGTACAGATTGGAGGTCGAGGTTGACGGCCAGAAAATAAAGGATGAGACAACATCTGAAAAGTCATTTGTGTTTTCAAGGAGGTTTGAAAATGAGGGCAGCCATGTGATCAGGGCGAAAATTCATTATGATAATGACTATTTCCCGGGCAACAATGAGTTCTACAGGACAATAAAGGTTGTGGGCAAGCCCAATGTGGCATACATAGGCAACAAGAAGAATCCGCTGCTCGAACTTGTCGGGCAGCTGTACACGGTGGATGCCCTCGACAATGTGCCTGACAGGCAGCAGCTCGAGAAGTACCATGCGGTCATACTCAACGACATGCCTGCGAAGGAAGTGAAGAACATAGACGCCCTCAAGGACTATGTGGCCAGCGGCAATGGCCTTGCTGTGGTGGGGGGCTTCAGCTCCTTCGAATTCGGGGACTACAGGAATTCGCCTCTCGAAGCGCTTCTCCCCGTGAAGGTGGGGCAGGGGGCTGAAAGGAGGGGGACTGCGAATGTTGTCCTGCTGATCGACATTTCAGGCAGCACCACAGGCTTGACTGCGAAGGGGGCGACAATAGTGGATGTGGAGAAGGCTCTGGCCGTCAATATAGTTGAAGTCCTTTCCCTCAGAAACTCAGCGGGGGCTGTGGCATTCAACACGGAAAGCTACATTGTTTCGGATTTCGAGATCCTGAGGGACGGAAAAGCGAAGCTCATCTCAAGGATTTCAAGGCTGAAAAACGGGGGAGGGACATCGATAAGCACAGGCTTGGGAGGGGCTTACAGGATGCTTAAGGACAGGCAGGGGAGCAACAACATAATACTGATCTCGGATGGGGAGTACAACTTCGATCTGGACAAGGAAAAGAGCCTGCAGATTGCAAAGCTCCTGAAGGATGAAGGCATCAAGCTATATACGATAGGCGTCGGGGCGAACCACAAGAAGCAGTTCTTGTCGGAACTGGCCTCCAGAACAAACGGCATATACCTGTCTGCAGATGAGACCAACAAGCTCTCAGTCGTTTTCGGCGAGCAGGGGGAACTGCCGAAAGGCAGCACATTCGATCTGCTTGTATTGGATTCAAATCACTTCATCACCAGGGATCTGCATCCGAGGCCGTTGCTTGACGCTTACAACAAGGTCCTGCCGAAGGAGGGATCAAGGCTGCTTGTCACGACAAGCAATGGGGAGCCTGCCCTGACTGTCTGGAGATATGGCCTTGGAAGGGTGTCCTCCCTGAACGTGTTCAGCTCGGGCAACAACCTCGGGCAGCTTCTGGCAAAGGAGAATTCGAAGCTTGTCACAAGAACGGTGAACTGGAACATAGGGGACCCTGAGAGGAAGCTTGAAGAGGCCGCTGACGCAGCTGATGCGAGGATCGGGGAGACTGTCACGATAACCGTCAGGACGAAGGGATATCCGAAATCCAACCTTACCTTTTTCAAGTCAGGCGAAAACACCTACATAGCCAGAACCAGGCATCAGCAGGCAGGCATATATTCTGTGGAAGCGGTCAAGTATGCGGTCAGCTATGAGAAGGAATATGAAACCATGGGCATGGACAGGCAGCTTGAGAGCATAGTGCAGCTCAGCGGAGGCAAGATTTTTAACCACACGGACGCAAATAGCATACTTGAGCATTTCAGGACTGCTGCAAGGAAGGAGCAGATAGTGGAGAACAACATAAGCTGGCTCTTCCTGTTCGCAGGCATGCTTGTGTACCTTGCTGAAGTGGCTCTGAGGAGGCTGGACATATGGAAAAATATTTTCAGAAAAGCCTGAACACGTATCTTGTGGCTGCATTCGTGGCCGTCCTCATAGCAATAAGCATATATGCGGTATATTACCAGAACATCTTCGGAACAGTCACCCAGAACCTCAGCTCGTGCAGCTCCCAGCTCCAGAAATGCTCCTCTGACCTGCAGACAAGCCAGAATGAGCTCGCCACCAAATCAAAGGATCTGACAGGGCTGCAGGGGCTGTATGACGGGCTGCAGAACTCCTACAATGCGCAGACAAAGGAGCTGCAGGAGAAGAAGCAGAAGCTGGAGCAGACTGCAAACGAGCTGACCGCACTGAAGAACCTCTATGTGGAGAGGCAGGTTGAGCTTGACAAAGTGAAGCAGCAGATTGCAGCCCTGCAGGAGGAGGCAAAGACGCTCAATGCAAGGATAAGGGAGCTTGAGCTGTCTCTGGCAGGCTGCAGAAGCCAGCTCGGCACATGCCAGACCAACCTGGCCAACAGGACGAATTCGACGGGGTAGCTGATTGGCATGAAAAAACTGGTTCTTTTTGATGTGGACAATACGTTGTCCAGTGGCTCGAAAGCGCATGTTGAAGCCTTTTCCCATGCTGTAAGGGAGGTGTACAGGGTTGAGGTAAGCGTAAACGGTGTCAGATATTATGGAAAGACGGACTGGCAGATCATAATGGAGGTGCTGGAGGAGAAAGGCATTGCTGAGGAAAGGATAAAATCAGGGTTGAAGGAGTGCATGAGGAAAATGGTTGGATATTACAATAAAACGGCTGATAGACATAAAATTGCCTTGATGGGTGGAGTAAAGGAACTGTTGAAAGAGCTCGAAAGGCATGGCATTCTCATGGGCCTTGTGACAGGAAATCTGGAAGAGATAGCATGGGCGAAGATGGATAGGCTCGGCATAAGGCGCTACTTCAAAGTCGGCGGTTTCGGGAGCGAGGACAGGAACAGGACAAATCTTGTGAAAATTGCGATAAGGAAGGCTGAAAAGCGGTTCGGCCATATTCCCAGAGAGAATATCTTCGTGATAGGGGATACGCCGCTGGATGTGAAGGCCGGCAGGGAGGCCGGGGTAAAAACGATATCTGTGGCCACAGGAGTATATACAAAGGATGAGCTTAAAGACGGAGGAGGGGCTGATTTTGTGCTGGAGAATCTGAAGGATACGGAAGGGGTCTTGAAAATTATCCTTTAGCCTCCTGGAGTGAAATTCAGCTGGACAGAAAATCAGGATATAAGAATTTGCCGCGTTATATTAGATATGGAAATCCGGGAAATGTTCGGGGCCCTGGAGGGAGAGAGGCTCAAGATAGCCTCGTTCAAATCTGCCCTGAATGCCATAATCGTTTTTCTTGTCTCCAACCTCATCACATCGGCCTATGGCCTCCTTGTTGTTTCCGTTATCCTGTCCATCTTCACGTTTTTTTCCAGCCTGTATTTCTATGCCAAAAGATACAGCATGGCCTACATTGAATCCAGGAATCCCCAGCTGAGGGAGATGCTCACAACAGCGAAGGAGAACATATCGAGGTAGGACATACTTACAGGCATCCTCTTCAGGCAGGTGCTTGCAAAGGCGAAGAATATATCATTCGAGAAAATGGTCAGTGTCAGCACTGTTTCCCTGAGGGTGGCCGCTAT
>CAYJTA010000020.1:0-12385 GCA_964372825.1 uncultured archaeon
TCATGGTCGCAGGCGTATTTTCGCAAAATCACACGACAGCAGTCGTCACATGCTCGTTACCGTTCAGTATAAGGCCGGCAGGCACAACCACAACGACCACGACCACTTCGCCCGGCGGGGGCGGAGCCGGCACGACGCCGACCCCGAAGGCCAATGCCACACAGAACGCCACCGCAACACCCACCCCAGCCGCACAGCCGCCTGCGCAGGTCCAGCCCCCGAAGGAAGGGCAGGCTGTCAAGGATGTTGGCGAGATAAAGGCAGGCGAACAGAGAACAATACCAGTAGGCGTTGCAGGAGTTAGTGAAGTCGTCATAGCCGTCAAAAACGACACAAGGGAAGTCAAGCTTACAGTTTCAGAGCTTGTCCAGCCTCCTGAAAACATCAGTCTGCCTCCCCATGTCATCTACAAGCTCCTTGACATATCGATATCAGGTGCAGACAATGTTTCCCTGTCCAATGCGACCATAAAGTTCGATGTGAACGTATCATGGCTTGCGGAGAACAAGTTCAAGGAGAACGAAATATTCCTGCTCCACTACAAAGAGGGGCAGTGGAAGAAGCTGGCCACAACCATGCTGAACAGGACGAATGAGACCCTTTCATACGAGGCGGTTGCGGACAGCCTTTCCGTCTTTGCTATAGCAGGAGTAAGGCAGGAAGGGTTAAACATCCTCCTCGCCCTCGCCCTGGTGGTCATCCTGGTCATCATCGGAGCTGCCTACTATCTTTATCGGAAAAACCAGCAGCAGAAGTACAACTACCAGATGAAGGAGTTCACAAGCTTCAAGCTGCCGATATGAGTTGTGAATCCTTTTCAGCCAGCTCCTGATACAGATTCCTGTATAGACGTCATGGCCATCTCTTTCGACTTTCTCGAAATATGCGGTAAACCACAGGTTCATTGAAATGTCTGCCTTGTCAGATTTTCTTATATCCTCAGCCTCCCAACGCCTCCTGTGCGCCAGATATGGAATTCCTGATCAGGCTTTCCTGACATGACATAGTCTGCAGCCATCGATGAGAACAGCAGCGAAGCCGCTTTCAGTGGCCTGCCGCTACTCCCCCGCCGCATTTTTTTGTGAAGAAATCGAAGGCACCAAGTTCTTCTCTGGCCATATGAGCCCTCAGGCCTGCATAGTCCGTGGAGGTGTTGCCGAAATTCACGCCATCAGAATCCAGCTCAAAAAGCATTTCCAGAAGGCGATAACCCTGCAAAGGATGCGTGTCATTGGAGAATTTCACAACCACAGGAACAGGCCTTTTCCTGTTTTTGAGCGACCTTCTGTCAAGAAATCTGGTCTTTATGTAGTCAAGCCTCCTGCTGCGTTCATTACCGGCGATCGGAACCCGATCCCCCACAGGGCACGTTTCAGATTTTCCGGCGGCCTGTAGCTATCAGGCTCCTCCCATTCAAGCAAAGGGAGGAATCTCGCTCTGGCTTTCGAATATATCTTGACCGCCCTTTCAGGCGGAAGCCCGCGGATCAGCAATGGCTGCATCCTGCTTTCCAAATAAAACAAAGTCGTTGCTTTCATACGAATAGGGGTGGAAAAAGAAATTAAAGTGAAACAACTAAAGAATCTGCATTTTCAGAAAGATATATAAACAGTCCTGTTATCGTTTTTCCGTTAACGCTTTTTGATTTATTTCATGGAAAAGGGTTAATAGGCTGTATGCGATGGCCTTGCCTCCGCTTTGCCTGCTCAGGCTGCTCTCTTCATCTGATCTGCCTTTCGAACTGCTCCCTGATCTCTGAAGCAGCGGCCTTTTTCCCCGCCATCTCCACGATCCTGAGGGCAAGCTCGACAGAATCAAATGCCCCTGCAGCAGTGACCACATGGCCGTCCACAATCACCCTGCCTGTCCTCGGCCTCGCAAGATGCCTTTCCATGCCTGCTGTTATGGTGGCCACCCTGTCGTCAAGCACGCCTGCCTTGGCCAGAAGATAGGGGGCATTTTCCACTGCCCCTATGATCTTTTTCCTTCCATCAAGTTCTATTATCGCCTGCTTCAGCCTTTCGCTCCTCTCGAGATTGGCATTCGAATCGCCGCCCACAAGAACTATGCCATCAGCTGTCTTGCAGTCAGCCTCATCCAGCTGCTTGTCCGCTATGAGCCTGATGCCATGCCTCCCCTTCACCATTGTCGAGGGCACGCCTACAGTGACGGCTTCTATCCTCGCCTTTCTCAATATAGAAAAAACAGCAGAAGCCTGGAACTCATCGAAGCCGTCGGCCAGAGGGATGAGAATTCGCATGAATGGTATTGGATCTGTGGCTTTTAAAGGTTCCTGAAGCGTCCTCTTGCTGCTGTTTTCCTGCCTCCGCTCTTCAGCCGCCTGACACCCCCTGGACGGCATATCCGATGTTTTCAGCCCCTGGAAATGTCAAAAAATCTTTATTAATCACACCCTCAATATCTCACATATGCCAGTAATAGGGATGAACATAAAGGGCATGGAGGCCAGCAAGATATCAGAGGAAGCGTCCCAGAAGATAGACATAAGCTCGACACCGAAGATAACAGACATCAGAGAGGTGGATTTCCAGCTGGTCGGCTAGTAGGTTGTTTCCTTATCCTATGTGTTCACGTGTAGCTACGAGCCCAAGTTTGGCAAGATATGGCTGTCAGGCGTGCTCTTCTCCATGTCGAAAGAACCCAAGGAGCTCTCGAAGCAATGGAAGAAGGAGAAGAAGCTGCCGGAGCCTGTCTCCATGGAGATACTGAACCACCTGTTCAGGAGATGCCTGATCAAGACGGCCCAGATATCAGAGGATCTCCAATTGCCGCCGCCCATACAGATGCCTAGGGTGGTGCCGAAGAAGGCCGAGGCGAGCTACGTGGGATGAAATCTGAATGATTTTTTTGTTTCTCTGTTTTCCTGTAAGCTATGCAGCTTATGCCTTCCTGCCACATAGCCCCTCCTGATGGATGGGCCTGTGCAAGTCTTAGAGTGTTACCGGATAACATTGGATTTAAGAAGTTTCTCTTCCAAGTCACTCGTAACGATGGCAGGTATGAAACACAAGGATTACCTCTAGCTGCAATTTCCGTTCTCGCTGCGGCTGAGAAAGATGGCGAACCAGTATCAGTGTTAAAGATAGCTCAAGATATCTTGACAGAGAGGGTACGATATCTATACGCAGAAAGGTTGGATGAGCTGAGAGGCAACGGGTCCGCTGCAGAGCAGCCTACTATTGACCTCGGAAACTATGGCCTGAATTTCGATGACCATAGGGAATTGGGCATTCAAATCAGGACGTGGCGTGAGTTTCTTGCCGTCAAGCAAAGGGAAGCAGTGAGGCATTGCAAAATAAACAAAGGCAACGCATATCGTCTTAGAGAGGACATCACAATCAGTCGTTCGATACAGTCGCCGAGTATGCCCATGGAATTGAGATAGCGTACCGGAGCCGACACAGATAAGAACGGTTCCAACATGGTTTCTTGTCAATCTCCCCTGTTCTATGCTATGCCGCATAGCCCCTCCATGACGGAAAGACCTATGCGAGAGCGCGAAGGATAGCTGTTTTGTTAAAATCTGTCTGCATCGAATATTTTAAGATTGATAAATGTCCATAACGCTTATCAGGGGGTCACAGGAACATCACTATCACCATCGCTATGATCAGCCCCACTATGAACAGGGCCACGGCTGTCTTTGCCGAGCCTATCACGAAGGCGCCGAAGTAGTATGCTATCACGGCCATCACAGCCACTGCCACTATCATCACTGGAAGGCCCCCCACGCCCACCAGGGAGCCGAAGGCCGCAAACACGCCTATGACCTTCTCAAGGACCTGTGCAACGAACTCTATGGTGGCGAAAAGGACGAACCTCACGAGGTCGAGGAGGGCAAAGAGTGGATTGGTGGCCATAATAAATATTGCCTGAGGAATAAAATATGCTTTGCTTGATTTGCTGCCCGATTCAGGCAGCTTTTTGCATTTAACGGCACCGGATATTTTATAAATTCTGCAGAGAATGAGTGTTATGAACGATATTCAGACAGCCTCCCAAGGGCTTACTATGCTGGATTATGCAGTCATGGGCACCCTTTATTCATCAGGCGCCGCATTCCTTGTTTACGCCATTTCTGAGCAGTGCCGCAATTACTGAAGAACCGGGGATGCGGAGACGGATGACCAGCCAAAAACAGGCAGGAACTTCCCAACAGATTAACTCCCTCCAGCTGCGTGTCAGGGCGCACGCACTATTTCGACAAAAAGAACCGCATCATCAGCGGCGTCACAACCATGCTGAGGGCCACTATGCCAATGGCTATTGTGTAGATTTCCGGCGTTATGAATTTCGATGCAAGGGCAAGCTGGGCGACGATTATTGTGTACTCCCCTCTGGGTATCATAGCTAAACCTATTATTTTCCTGTCCTCTGATGCAAAGTCGGCAACCCTGGAAACGCCGCTGCAGCCCAAATATTTGCCTGCTGCCCCTATGACAAGCAACAGGGCTGCAAGGCCTATCCCTGAAACAATGCCGGCAGTCTCAAGCTCAATCGTGCTGTATGCAAAGAACAGGGGTATGAAGAATGCATGGCCTATTGCATTCGCTTTTGGTATTATTTCCTTCTCAACCTGCCTGCTGCCGCTCATGGCTATGCCCGCCAGGAAGGCCCCTGTGACAGCGGCAACGCCGACCTGCTCGCTGACATAAGCAACAAAGAAGAGTATGGCCAAAGCTATGGTTATTATCATGTGCTCATCCCTCAGCCTCTCGCTGATGTCGAGCATGGCCTTGGTGACTCTGCTGCCGAAGGTGAGTACAAGGAGGAAGAATCCTATTATAGCAAGAAAAATGCTAAGAGTCTGCCATAACTGGACAGAGCCAAGGGAGATGTACGTCCCCAACAAAGCTATGGAGAGTATGGCTATCACATCATCGGCGAGGGAGATGGGCAATAGCATCCTGCCAGCCCTTGTGTGCATCTTCCTTGCATCTGAGAGGACTCTTATGGACATGGCCGTGCTTGAGGATATGAGGGCTATACCGAAGAATATGGCTATGGGCAGGCTGTTGAATATCAGAAAGCCGGAAATAAAGCCAAGGGTAAAGGACAACAAATCCCCTCCTATGGCTATGGCGCTTGCCTCATAAATCCCCTCCCTGAAATCCTCAACCTTGCTGTTGAGGCCGACAAGGAACAGGAAGAAAAGGATGCCGAAGGTTGCGAGCTGCTTGAGCGCCGGATCAGGCGTTATTAAGCCGAAAATCACAGGGCCCAGAAGCAGGCCTGCTATCATCTCCCCAAGAAGCGAGGAAAAGCCTAGCCTAGAAGACAAGTAGCCGAGCACCTTGGCCGTAAAAAGAAGCAGGGCGATGCTGAGGAGTATGCTTTCGGCCATATCTTACCTCGGCGGCAGAAGAATAAGGTTCACAATATAGAATTTCCCTGAGGTGGCTTATATTGATTGTCATGATTTTCCTATGAAAATGGAAACTGTTTATTTTAACCCTTTTCCATGAAATAAATCAAAAAGCGTTAACGGAAAAACGATAACAGGACTGTTTATATATCTTTCTGAAAATGCAGATTCTTTAGTTGTTTCACTTTAGCTCAATTTCTGCGGAAAATTATCTCAACCCTTGGCCCTCTTCCCGTACTCCTTCTGCATCAGCAAAGCGTCTCCCTCAAGATTCGGCGACTCGCAGATGACTATCCCCTTGGCCCCGAAATCTGCCAGGGCCTTCATGAGGGCCTTGTAGTCGAAATCTGATTCTCTGAAAATCTTGTGGCTCTTCTCCCCTCCCGGGCCGTATTCAATCCCTGCCGCATGTATATGCATGTTCTCTGTGCCTTTTTTCCCGAGGGCTTTTTCAGTCTCCTCAAGAATCCACATGAACTCCTTGTATGTGTTGAATTTCCCGTTAAATCTGGCATGGCAGTGGCTGAAATCGATGCAGGGCATGACCTGCTCCACCTCCCGGCTTAATTGGAGAAGCTCTTCCAGCGTCCCGAACTGCTTCCCCTTTCCTGTAAGCTCAGGCCTTATCCAGATATTATTCTTCTCATTCCTCAATTCCTCAGAAATCTTCTGCAGGCTCTCCTTCACGACATTATAGACTTCATCCTTCGGCTTTTCCATATAGTAAGCCGCATGGAAGCAGATGCTCCATGCCCCGCACATCCATGCAGTCCTGGCGGCCTTCAGTATCCTGTGGACTGTCATGTTCCTCTTTTCCTTTTCCAGAGAGTTGAGGTTCATGTAGTACTGGCCGTGGCATGTCAATTCTATGCCCTCATTTTCCTTGGCTTTCCTTACACCGGGCGCCAGCGCCTCAGAAATCGTCACACTGTGGACAAACTCGAGTTCCATGGCTGAAAGGCCGAGCTCCTTCACCATTTTTATGCCGTTCAGGGTGGTCCTGGGTATGGTGCTGAGGGGGATGCCGGCTGTGCCGAAGAGTAACTGACGCATCTTAAGAATTTATCTTTTGTGCTATTAAAAGGCCCTGCGCTCAATTCAAGGCGCCATGGCTTTTCTTCCAAGATGCGCGCGCAGGAATGCAGGAAATCTTACTTAGCTGGCATATGAATAATTCTTCTTTCTTGGCTTAAATTATCCACACAGGGGAGAATGATTTTTCCTATATCCTCTTCACCCTGTTCTCGAGCTATTTTAAGCTTTCTTTTATGGAGTTAATATGGCCGAAAAGTGAGAGGTATGGCATCTAAAAAAACCGATGAAGTGAACGGGTATGATCTTTCTGACAATATTAAATATCTCTATCTTCCCCCGCCAAGCAAAGAATTAGATGAATACGTCAGCAAATTACCATATAAATGGAGAGTAAAAAATCCGTCTGTGACAAGGCCTGGAGAAGCCGTCCAGCAGCCTCCTCTCGAAAGAAGCCAGATACTTGAACCGCTTGATCATGTTTTCATAGAGGACAGCCTCATGGACGAGATTATTATAAGACTTTCTATTCCTGACCTGTTGGACGGAAAAGAGCCCAGTTATGGCGGAGTCATACTTTTTGGGCCTCCAGGAACAGGGAAATCAGAGTTACAGAGGGCTGTAATTGAGGTGTACAGAAGGGCAGGAGCATATGCAAGAGATGAATCCGCTTCCAGACTCAATTCAGCATTTGTCGGTCAGTTTGCTATTAATTTGGAAGATGTTATAAACGAGGCGATCGGGGAAGCTAAAAGAAGAAACAAACATTCTTTTGTCTCCTTCGACGAAGGCTCTTCAATCGTACAGCAAGCTCTTTATGGCTCAAATTCTGTAGGCAAACATTACCAAGAAACCATTGATGTCCTGAAAAGATATGTGGGCAACTCCAAGGAATTTGTGATTGCGATTTC
The DNA here is from genome assembly GCA_964372825.1 of uncultured archaeon. Classification (GTDB taxonomy): domain Archaea; phylum Aenigmatarchaeota; class Aenigmatarchaeia; order QMZP01; family QMZP01; genus JACPNN01. The sequence goes on from CAYJTA010000020.1 coordinate 7,330, forward strand.
GACAAATACTCTCCATGAATCCTTTGAAGAGGCTTTAACTAGGGAAGGCAGGCTAACAGCGTTTTTCATTCCTTATCCGGAAAAAGAACAAATTAAAAGGATGTGGAATCATTTTCTGGGCAAATATGATGTTATGAAGGATATGGAAGACGAGCAACTTGAAAGGCTGGCATCTATGACAGAAGGCCATAGCGGGGCATTTGTGGATGAATTCTGCAAAACTTATGAAAGAAGGAGGAGGCATGATATTCTGAAGGAAATGGGTTTTACATCCCTCAGAGAAGCCATGAAGAAAGGAGTCGCTATATCCGATGAGATTGTAAAAGCTTCAATTACTTACGATCGGCTATTATCTGATCTCACTTTTTATCTGGAAGCAAAGGAAAAAAGAGCGGCAAAATATAACCACAACAAGGGAAAGTTAGGATTCTAAACAAAAGGTTTGACTGATATACGGCCTATATCCTCTTCACCCTGTTCTCGAGCGCGCTGAAGCCGACAAGGTTAGTAAAGCCGCTATAAAAGAGAACTCCACCATAGGCCATGTATGAGACCACCTTCAGGAATGAATCTATTCCTCTTGCCTGGCTGTTGACTATGTCCATCATGCTCCTGGCTATCACCCTCTGGGGCCAGTTATAATTCTCCTCTATGTATTTCATCGTGTAATCGTATGACATGCACAGCTTCTTTATGGCCGTGTCCCTTATGGCCTCCAGTGGCATGTAATCCACCTTGAGCTTCAGGCCCCCCTCCTTTATGTCACCCAAAAAGCCATCTATATCATCCGATGCAGTCTCCACAAGGCCATAGCCAAGCATCAGGTCGCTGTGGGCATCGCTCCCCGCAGTCGCGGGCATGCCCAGCTTCTTCGCAAACCTGACAGCGCGCCTGTTGGTGAGCCTGTCGATGCTCATGGCATTGAAGACCTCTATGGCGTCGCAGTATTTGGATTCCAGCCTTATGCCATTCCTCTTGAAGTCGAAAGGGTGGGGAGCGACAGCTATGCCCCCTTGACTATGGATTGCCTCCACAGTCTCTTTCACGCTCATCCCCGGCCTGACAAGCTCGCTTATGCCTAAAGCAAGGAGATGGCCGCTTCTGGTCGTCACCTCTTCCCCTATGATGACCTTGACCCGGTGCTTCTTTTCCAGCCTCTTGGCTGCCAGCGCCCCTCTTATCTCATCATGGTCAGTGATGGCAAGCATGCCTATTCCAAGCTCCCTTGCCCTTCTCATCATCTCTTCAGGTGTGCTGACAGACTCATAAAATATTTTCTTACCCCTCGAGAAGGTAGTGTGCGCATGAAGTTCTGCTAACATCAGATCATTCCCCAGTTGATGTATATTTGGTTTCCCTTAATAAAAGGTTTGCTTCTTTTATATATTTAAGAATGAATATGTTAAAAAATAAATATATGAAAATATTTTAATATTTTTCTGTTATACAATGGTAATTAATCCGTACTCTTTATTAGATGCGAATCCATAAATTAAATCGAAGGTAAGGAGTCAGCATGCCAAAAGACACTTGCACATGCAATTGGCCCATGATTTTTGTCGGGATTTTGCTCATGGCCATCGGGCTTGTCTGTCTCGTGCAGGGCTTCCTTTATCAGTCCAGTGTTGCACTGGGAAAGGCCTTTTATGCAGTGGGATGGTACTTCATAGGCCTGCTTCTGCTGGTGGTAGGGAAGTTCATTAAGTGGCAGAGCCATGCCAAATGCCCTGTGCACAAGATGTGATTTCGTTTGCCCGCAAAACTTTGATTTCTCTTTTTTTGCCTCTCCAGCCAAAGGAGCATATATGAGCGGCTGCATCTAATCTGCATTGGGTCCAATTTTTCGAGGCGGCATTGCTTTAAATCGTTTACTGTTCATTTTGAATTGATGAGAATATGGGCGATGAATATATTGGAAAAAGAATTCATGAGGCTTTTTTCTCACTTCTTAGAAGATACGTTTTTGAATGTGAAGGAAAAGAAGTGATATTTGACAACATACAGGTTTGGCATATGATGCTGAACATATCATAGCTGATGATGAACCGTACCACTTCTTGAATGCCCAGGATCATGAACCTCATGGCCAGTATGCATTAGAAGGCATTAAAGATTTCAGAATTGTTAGAGAGCGTGATGATATATAACTCGCCGCCTCGAAAAACTCCTTCGTCGCCCGCTTCTTGGCCCTCACTCCGTTTGGCGGGCCTTAACACGGATTTTGTGGTTCTTCCTTGGCATAAGCGAAGCCCGCCCAAACAGCTGCTCTGGAGCGACTTCACAAAATCCGATATTTATTACCCCGGGCCAAATACAACTAATGGGCCAGCTAATAGACCTCAGCATGGCTGTCAGCACGCAGGTTCCTGTATACCCCAATGATCCCGAACCGAGGCTGGAGAAGGTGTTTTCCATGCCGAAGGATGCCTTCAATGTATCTTCTCTCAGCATAACCACACACTTTTCCACTCATATAGATGCGCCATACCATGTGCTCAACGGCGGCAAGAAGCTGGATGAATACCCTCTTGAGAAGTTCATGGGGAACGGGGTTTTGTTTGATGTTAGGGGGCAGTTTCCGATAAGGAAGATTGATCTGGAGCGGATACAAAAAAACGATATTGTGCTGTTTTATACTGGCCAGGCGGACAAAATACCTGACGGAGCATATTTCAGGCTTGCCCCTTTCATATCTGCCGAGCTGGCCGAGAAGATAGTGGAAAGGAGGCCGAAGATGATAGGGATAGATTCTTTTTCCCCTGATTTCGAGCCCTTCGAGATCCACAAGATCCTTCTCAAGAACGATATCTTGATAATTGAGAATCTCACAGGCCTGGAAAGGCTTCTGGGAAAGAAATTTGATATAATCGCCTTCCCCCTGAAAATGGGTTCGGATGGGTCCCCTGCCCGGGTCGTGGCGGCGGTGAGATAATAACAAAAGCATCTATTTAAATATAGAAATTACCGATTATTTATGGAACAGAAAATGCATAAGCCTAACCCGTGGAAGGAATTTGTGATGGAGAACAGAGACATATTCATAAAGATAGCCAAACGTCTGGAGAGGGTAAAAGCTTAGTGCAAGCTGGATGCCAATTCCCTTAATTCGATATATGTCAAAGCCTTGTCATATACCTTGTTATCCCTTATCTTGGCAATAATATCCTTATCTCCAGACACAAAGTATGCGTTTTCCTGGACAGCAACGAATACATGCTGGAAATTCATCATTGTTCTCAACTTCATTTTCATCTTTGATACTATGCCCACTAGCTGTTCGTTTACGGTAAATGAATCTATATATCTGGAATTAAGCGACTTCACAAAGCTTGCCCATAGCCTCTCAACTTCTTCTCCTGACAGATGGAAAGCGGTAACAAGCTCTCTCGTGATTTCAGCTTTGGCGAGAACCGATGTTATAAACTCGAACTTGTCCAAGTGTTCCAGCATGAACCTGAATTTCTTCGGCTCTATGGCCTCTATGAATTCAGAATCGCTTTTGAAAGACCTCGCCTGATTAATGAAAAGGTCTATGACCATGTTCGTGCCGAGATACAGTCTGATTTTCTCCATAGATATGGTTCTCTGCCATGACTTATAAAACTCCTGCAGTGAAATCTCTTCCACTTTTGGCTCGCCAGCCGTTCCTGCGAGGGTTGTGGCGGCGGTGAAGTAAGCAATATCCTCCCATAAGCTCAGAAAAGCGAAGAAACTGATTCCAATCAACTGATATCTTATATCCTCTTGCAGAGACCATTCCGCCTGAAGAGTAGCTGCGGGAACAGCACCAAAATACCCTTATGGATGGCCTTGGTGCCATTTCAAGGAGGTCACAGCAGCCTCAGAAACTCCTCCCTCGTCTTTTCCGAGTCTTTCAGGATTTGCAACAATGTGCCTTTGGCTATAGTAGAGTGCATGGGGATTGTCAGAGGATTCCTTGCTGGATGCCTGAGATGAACATGGCTGCCTTTCTGATCCCTGATATAGAAGCCGTTCTTAATAAGAACCCTAAGGGCATCTCTGCCGCTGACGACGGGCAACTTGCTCATTCCATCACACTTTTATGCTGATTACGGCCTGCTTTTCATTGGGTTCGCTTCTCAGCGGCAACCCATCCTCTGCAAGCGATTTGAGATGCAGTTCTATTGCCTCTTTAATATTTTTTTCGGCTTCTCCCTCCGTTTTGCCCTGGGAAATGCAGCCAGGCAGAGAAGGACATGTAACTGTAAACCAGCCATCTTCGCCTTTCTTGAGAATGATCTTGAATCTCATACAATATAATTGGCGGGACGGTTTAAAACCTTTCGAATTGGCAGGAGTGGCCAACTAATCTATAATGGCGCCCCTGATAGGGTTGTGGCGGCGGTGAAGTGAACAATGCAAACATATACAATTCACTACCGAAAAGCTTTTAAGCTTATTGACACTACTTAATAGTGATAATATGGCAACAATGGAAGATGTTCCGGATGTGCTGTGCCCTTACGTAAAACTTCACAATAGAGGCTATATCCACATAGGCAAGTCGCCAAGAATCGCCTTTCCCTACGATCTGAAGAAACTCGATTGCGTGAATGTTGCTGAAATGGACAATGGGCATAAGAAAACAGTAATCTATGGATTCGATACGAAAGATGCCAAGGTTACTTTTGCATATGCGCTAATGAGTCACAGGAGAGATGAAATGGTTTTTAGGCCGATAAGGAACCCAGACACTCTTCGAAAAATAGAAGACAACGCGGAAGAAGATATTTTCAATCAGGTATATGGTAAAATGTCGCCGTCGTATTGTATGAGACCTCAATTGCTTACATGGAGTGACAGAATTCCTCTTGCGCTCGGCAGCACTAAAATCAGGCACGATTTCGATGAGAGAGAGCGAAGAGTAGGAGAGCTGTATGCAATCGGAGAAGACATCTGAGACTGTTTGATAAAGCTCGGAAATCCTTTGACATGATGTATCTGCTCGCCAGCGATAAGCCTATTTTTACATTCTCATGGAATTAAAACGTTTTCTGTGTAGCGCCCTCACCACCAGTCACTAACCTCTCTGTGT
>CAYJTA010000021.1:0-12165 GCA_964372825.1 uncultured archaeon
AGACTGTTTATATATCTTTCTGAAAATGCAGATTCTTTAGTTGTTTCACTTTAATTCTGCAATAAACAGGTAATATGGAAGATCCGGAAAGGTTCAGGGGAATGATAAAGGAAAGAATGGATCTGGGTGTGCATGCCACATATCAGGGCAACATCCGGTATCATGTCTACAACTGGTTCTATTACAAGGAGGCCTTCAGCAGGGGTCTTGTTTTGGAAATAATCAAGGAATTCGGCCTGAAAAAAGGCATTGTTCTTGACCCTTTCTGCGGCTCAGGCACAACACTGCTTGCATGCAAGGAAATGGGGATTGATTCAATAGGTTTTGACATCCAGCCGTCTGCCGTAAATGCAGCCAATGCGAAGGTATTGGATTACGATGCAGCTGAAGCCAAAAAAGTGTTGAGGGATATTCTCTCAAAGGAAATAAAGAAGGTTGATGTGCAGCGGAATGATTTCTCAAAAAAAGCCTTTTCGGATGACGTATGGGAACAGGTGGCATTCTATGTATCTGAAATAAGCGGTCTGCCTTCACATTTGAAACCCTTCTTCAGGCTTGCCCTGACAAGGGCTGCTGTGAGGGCAAGCTCATGCCTCAGGGACGGCGCTGTCATAAAATTCGGGAAGAAGAAGCATGCGAATGTCAAGAGGCTGCTGAAAGCAGAAGCCGGATGGATGCTGAAAGGGTATAGAATATTTGCAAGAAATTCGAAAGATAGAGCACATAGCAAGGCGTTTTTCGGGAACTCTTTGAACATCCCTTTAAAATCAGGATCCGTAGATGCTGTCATAACCTCACCGCCGTATATTGGACAGGCGGATTACCTGACCGCATATGAGTTGGAGAATTTGTTTGCGGGAAAGAAAATAGAAGAAAATTTCTTGGGATCGGCAGCAGACAGGATAGCTGAAAATGTGAAAGGCCTTCCTGTCCCTGCTTCCTGCCTGAAATATTTTTCTGATTTGAGCAATTCTTTGGAAGAGATATTCGGAGTCTGCAAAAAAAAATCAAACATTGCTGTTGTTATTGGAAACGGGCATGTGGATGGGAAAATTGTGGAAAGCGATATTATAGCTGCATGTTTGGCCGAAAAGGCTGGCTTCGAAGTAAGGGGCATATATGCTCTCAATAGAAGATTTGCCCTTGTGAAAAGGACAAAAAAAGCAGGTGTGCTGAGGGAAAGCTTGCTGATATTGGAAAGGATTTGAGCCGAAAATATGTCTGCTGCCTACATATCAGCAGAAAATTTCTTTCCGAATTCAAGAGCAGAAGTGTTATGCGCTGCCTTTATGTCCTTCTCGATTGTCTTGAACTTCTCATCCGCCACAAGCTTCTTGAGAGGCTCCTTGAGGCTCTTTCCCGCCTGCCTCTTGGCCTTCCATATGCCGCTGTTGAGGCCAATGAAATCCTCTGCCGAGAAAGGAATCTTCCAGCTTCTTTTCTCAATGGCAGGAAACCTTTCGAAATGGATGTCCTTTCCATAAAGGTCCATGTAAATCCTGAATGTTATGAATGGCAGGACAGGTGCAAGCAGCTTGAGCATTGTGCCAAGGCAGCGCCAGAGTGTGTGGATTGCAGCCTCCTGCTCCTCCTTTGTGAATCTGCCGTCGTTGTTGTATGCCCTTGTCTTGACAACCTCGACATAATGGCTGGCAAAGAATTCCCAGAGGAAGTTCTTGATTTTTGTTGCCGGGAAATGGAATTCATATTTCCCGTAATTTTTCCTTGAAAGGGAAACGAGGCTGTCCATTTCTTTTATCGCCAGCATATCCAGATGGGTAAGTTTGGCAGGCTCTTTGACAGGCGCAAAAAGTGAAATGAATCTTGCAAGGTTCCAGAGCTTCGTCAAAGTTTTTGCTTCGCCCTCGATCCTCTCGAATGAGCACCTGAAATCCGATTTCGCCAGGTTGCCCTCCACAGCGCACCAGAGCCTGAAAGGCTCGGCCCCAAACCTGTCCAGGATTGAGTTTGGATCAATGACATTGCCCATGCTCTTGCTCATCTTCTTGCCCTTGTCATCAAGTACGTGATAGTGTATCCAGATATCCTTGAATATGCCTCTGCCTGTGAGAAGATGACACTTGAGAAGCGTGTAGTAGAGCCAAGTTCTTACGATCTCCTTGCCCTGCGGCCTGAGGGAGCATGGGCTGTGGGAATCAAAAAACTTCCTGTCAGAATAATATTTGAGAATATACAGGGGTGATATGCTGGAATCGAACCATGTGTCAAACACCCTTGTTTCGCCTGTGAAATCTGCGGAGCCGCAGCTGCATTTTGCTGCCGGATTTTCCCTCCATGGCCTGTAATATCTGCCTCCTTCAGGCACATAAGGCTTCTTGCATGAGGAGCAGTACCACATGGGCACCTCAGTGGCATAATATCGCCTCCTTGAGATAGGCCATTCTATTGATATCGAATCTATCCAGCTCAGCAGCAGCTTCCTGCTCTCCTTTGAATAGAAACTTGTCTTCTTTGCTATCTCCCTCATCTTACTCTTCATCTCAACCTGCTTCAGGTAGAGCTCCGGCAGCTCTATGAACTCTATCTCATCCTTGCTCCTCTCGCAGATAGGGGTGTTCTGCAGGATCTTTTTTTGTTCAAGAAGTATGTTCTTTTTTTTCAATTCTTCTATTATAGATTTCCTAGCCTGCCTTACAGACAGCCCTTTCAGGAATCCTGCCTTGTCATTCATCCTGCCGTCCGGATTTATGGCTATAATGGGTTCAAGCGACATCTCCCTGAAGAAGCGGATATCAGTGAGATCGCCAAAGGAGCACATCATCACTAATCCTGTTCCTTTCTCCATGTCGGCCATGGGGTGCTTCCTTATGGGAACCTCTTTGCCATAAATTGGTGTAACTGCTGTCTTCCCTTCAAGCCTCTTCCATCTCGCATCCTTCGGGTTGAAAATGACCATTGCGCAGCTGCAGACCAGCTCGGGCCTTGTCGTGCCTATGGGTATTGTTTCCCCTGTCTCCTTGACTGAAAATTTCACGATATTGAAATCCGCCTCTCCCTGCTTGTAGTCAACCTCGGCGTCTGCGATGGTTGTCCTGCAGCCCGGGCAGTAGCTGCTCACCCTTGTCGATTCGTATATCATGCCAGCATTCCAGAGGTCTATGAAGCTCTGCTGGGTTTGCTTGCGGTACTCCTCGCTGTCCGTGTAATACATGTCGCCAATATTGCCGCCGTGCTCCCAGCTGTTGAAGCTTATCCCCAGCCTCATGTAGCTCTCTATGCTCGCCTTGCTTGATTCCTCGAGCACGGTCCTGCACATCCCGAGAAACGTTTCTCTTTCTGTATCCGCCATCTTCACCCCGAATCTCTTCTCTGCAGCGATTTCTATGGGCAGGCCGTTCCTGTCGAGACCCAGCGGGAAAAGGACCTCATAACCCATCATCCGCCTGAACCTTGCGAAGAAGTCCATGAGGACATAGGTTGTGGCGTGGCCTGTGTGGATGGGGGTGTTGACATAAGGTGGGGGAGTGTCTATTGAAAAGACAGACATTCTGCTTTTCCTGTCGAATGAATAGGATTTTTTTCCTGTCCACTCTTCATATATGGGCTTTTCAAGCGACTTGTCCCATCTTGAGGCCTCTATTTTCGGCTGCATGTTAACCTTTTGAATGGAATATATTAATGGTTGGAACTTCGGCAAGTATATATAGACAGCGGGCAAATAATCAACGCATCTGTATGTCGAAGGAGAGGGCCTACAAAAGAGGGTGGAAGCACACGAAGAAGAGGGGCAGGGAGACGACTACCAACTGCAGCTTCTGCGGGAGAAGGGTGCCGAAATACAAGACCTTCTCTGTCACAAGGGGCTTCAGGATTACGGATCCTGTCCTGAGAAAGGAGCTCGGCCAGAGCGCCATGTCCTTCGCGTGGCAGAAGATGTCAGCCTGCCCGAGCTGCGCGAGGCACAGGAGGATAGTGCGGGGGAAGTAGGTTTTGTTTTTGTGCGCATGAATCATGTTTTGGGATTGAATTGGAGTTTTCTGCATTTGATAGCAAATCGTGATGTAGAGACAATTGAATGATGATTATCATTACAATGAATGAAAGGGGTGAGCATTATTAGTGGGTTTGCATTGTTTTCAGATTACATATCGTAGAGGCAAGGAAATTAACTATGCCTGACATATTATTAAAGGATGATCCAGAGTTGCAAGCGCATTTCTGTGAGGCTTTTCGGAAGGATGGCGTCGAAACATCAGCATAGATTTTCCCGTCTAAAGAAAGGGCTTCTGCAAGCCAATATGGATGTGACCGTCCATGAATGGCTCTCCATATCCCTGTTCTTATCGTGCATAGCGGCAGGAATCGGATTTATTCTCTCAATATCGATTCTTATTATCAATCCTCTGTCGCTGGTAGAAGTTGTCATATATGCTGCTCTGGCAGGCATTGCCTTCTTCTTGATATCCTCTGCTCTTTCCTACCTCTATCCGCTCCAGATGTCGAAGAGTGTGGAGCAGTCTATAGAATCAGAGCTGCCCTTCGTTTTGCACCATATGTCTGCAATAGCCAGCGCAGGCATACCTCTGGAAAACATGTTTCAGCTTCTTTCGGGTTTTGAGGAATACAGAGTCATGTCGAGGTATTCGAGGATAGCTGTCAGGGATATCAAAGGCCTTGGAATGAGCTCGTCAAAGGCAATAAGCCACATAATGTCCATAACGCCTTCCAAGAATCTCAGGCAGCTCCTTTCAGGGATGCAGTCTGTAGCAGAGAAGGGCGGCAGGCTGGATGAATATCTTGCTGGAATTGCGGAGAAAAGCGTCTTCGGTTACAGGCTGAGGAGGGAGGAATATGCAAATGCATTGTCAATATATGCAGAAGTTTACACATCGCTGCTTATTGCCGCTCCACTGATATTTGTTATAATAATCTCCCTGATAAGCAGCGTGGGCGGTTCATTCATAGGCCTCGGCATGGAGGAGCTTTTCTTCCTGATGACATTCCTTGTCATACCCCTTCTCAACATTGGCTTTATAGGATTCATACATTTCACAAGACCAGAAGGATGATGAATCATGTGATGAAGCGTACATTTGTTTCCAGTTTCGCATTGCAGCGGTTTTTCTGCTATATGTGTTCGTTTCCTAAAGCGGCAAATCAGAACTCCCTCTCTATCAGGAAATCTGCAAAGGCTTTCAGCATGGCCTTTTGTTCCGATTCCTCCAGAACCTTATCGGCATAAGGCCATGCCTCATGTACAAGCTTTTTTGAGAATTTTTTTGTATGCTCTATGGAATCATATTTCTTCAGGATGGATATGGCCTCATCAATCAGCTTCCTTTCATATGTGTGCAACTTTAGAATCTCAGCAAGCCTTTTCCTGTCCCCCTGATTTGCCTTGGCCAGCGTATGGATGACCATGAGGGTTATCTTGCCTTCATGTATGTCATTTCCGTACTCCTTCCCGAACTTATCCCTGCCCTTGCCTTCGGACATGATGTCAAGGACATCGTCCTGTATCTGGAAGGCGATGCCTATGGCCTCTGCAAACTTTGCCAGGCTTTCCTCCTGCTTCTTTGTCCCATTATTTAAAGCGACAGCCAGCCTTGCGGCCATCCTTGACAGTGTGCCTGTCTTGAAGGCGCACATCTGCAGGTAGTGATCTTCCTTTATAGCAAAGCCGTTGCCCTTGTGCCAGTGTATGTCCATGGCCTGCCCCGCATGTATGTTTATCATCTCCTGCATGTAGACACTGTACAGCCTCGACAGCCTCCTTTCATCAAGATTCTTCTCCTTGGGTATGAGCAGGGGCAGGAAATACATGAAATTGCCTGCGTTGACCGCTATGTCGACGCCGAACAGCTTGTGTGTTGTGGGTTTCCCCCTCCTCAGGCCGCTGTCGTCCTCGACATCGTCGACCATTATGCTGCCGTTGTGGAGCAGCTCGACGAAAATGGAGTAGTCAAGGGCCTCTTTTTCCCTCATGCCGAGGGCCTCTGCCATGAGGATGAACAGAGCCGGCCTCCACCTCTTGCCGCCCCTCGAAAGGAAGTCCTGTATGGGCCTGCAAAGGGCGTTTTCTATTGCCGCTTTGTCAACTTCATATCTTGTTTTGCTGAAAATTTTTTCGATATAGCCGTTGTCCACTATTTCGGGCACATATTCCTTCAGCCTCTCGTCTATGGCCCTCTTCTTTTGCTCGAGATAGAAAAGAATGTCTGGCATAAGGCAAAGCCTTGACAGATTGTTATGAATATAAGTCGATAAAGCGCATTATAAATTGATAGCATGATCAAGAGGATAGCCACAGGCATACCCGGCCTTGACAAGCTGGTGGAGGGCGGCCTTGTCGAGAACTCTGTCAACCTGCTGACAGGGGAGACAGGGACGGGCAAGACTATTTTCGCTTCCCAATTCATATACGGAGGCCTGCTGAATGGGGAGCCAGGCGTTTTCATAACACTGGAAGAGACGCCTGAGGACATAAAGAATGACGCTGCTGTGTTTGGATGGGATTTTGACAAGTACGAGAAGAAGGGCCTGTTCGAGATAATATACCATGATCCCGTACAGATTAACAATATAGATTCGGTAATCATAGGCGAGTTGAATACACTGAAGGCCAGGAGGCTTGTCGTAGATTCAACTTCTCTGATAGCCCTCAACATAGAAAACCAAGCGCAGATAAGAAGGAAGCTTTACCACATCATATGCAGCATAAAGAGGAACAGGACTACAGCCATTGTGACAAGCGAGATACCTGAAGGAAGCAAGGCCCTGAGCAGGTTCGGCGTGGAAGAGTTCGTGGTGGACGGTGTGGTTGTCCTGCATTATCTGGGGATAGGGGAAGTGTCGGCAAGAAGCCTGACAATAAGGAAGATGAGGCGGACCAGTCATGGGAATGACGTCTATCCTCTGGAGATAACCAAAAGCGGCCTGGTCGTGAAGAAGAGCGAGATATGAGGTTTAGGTTTAAAACAGACGTCTATTGCCACAGTTTCCAAAGGCAGTTAAGTATAAATAACTCCAAACTCAATCCTCAATCATTATCAGGGCGTGAGCAGGGTATTTTGTAAATAAAATCTCGATATAGGTGCCCTCTCTCGGACAGGCATTTGAGAAAAGCCGGTTCTATATCATGCTTGATCCTATCCACCTGCTTGTGCCATCGTGAGCTGCCGAAAAATTTGCTTCTGATAAGTATGCCGTTTGGCGCAAATAAATTGGCTATAGCTTCCGTGATTACCAAGGCTTTTTTATATCCGTATTTTTCCTGAAAAACTCGAGGCTGTTGCCTGTTTTGATATCCAATATATGAACAATTTCATGCAAAATTACTGGAAACGGATCAGGAGAGCCGGGCCTTATCTCGAGCAATATGCCCGATTCGCCGAAAGGGGTGGCCTTTGTCTCTACTGGGTTCCAGCATAGATAGACTGATATATCTGTTTCTGATGCCCTGAATAGTTTTTCCAGAATCTCTGGCTTCTTGCCTGCCTTCTTTTCGAGCTTAAGTTTTATGCTTTCCAGATAAGCAGCTTCTTCTAGCCATAGTTTATGAAAACTGCCGTGAAGTTCGTGCAGGCATGCTTCCACTGTGGTATAGTCTTTCTGAGCTAATACGGCTCTTAGTTTTTGTTTCACCAACTCATATTCTGCTAAGGTGAATACATCTTCATATTTCTTGTCTTCCTTTCTTCTGTTTCTGAACTCTTTATACGCATGCAATATTCCGGTGCCGAAATATGAGGGGTAGCTTTTAGAAGAAAACCTGTGATAGCAGGCCAGATTCTCAATATGTGCGTACAGGTTTGTCAGATAATTTATCTTGTATCTTATGTGCATAGGATCACTATGTTTTTTAAACCTTTATAATCGAAATACATAAAGACTTGGAGTTCGCCGCTAAGTTGTTTTGGCCTTTCAACTGCAACATTTCAGGCAAAAAGTAATAGCTGAAAAGCGTCGAATACTATTGATTTTTTCCAGAAATTGGCAATCTATTGAATATCCTCAAATTTTTGGAATATTCCATACAAACAATATAAAATTATCAGGTCTATTCTAAATATGGTAAGTTTATTCGCTAAGAAGAAATACAGGATAAGCAGCTCAACACTTAAAGTGCTCAAAGCCATAAGCAACAGGTGGCCTGCAAACTCAAATGACATAGCTAAGGAGCTCGGGGAGGACGGAAATGCCAAGGCCGTCTCTGCCAAATACCTCTATCATTTCAAGAAGCTCGAAAAGCTGGAGCTCATACAGATGAAGAGGATGGGAAACACGTATGTTGTGTGGCCGACGGATATTGAGAAGCTGAGGGTTATACATGAGATGGTGAGGGGCTGATATGGACAAAAATACGCAGAGTGCTTTGGATAATTTTAGGAAAAATGTGATAAAGAATTTCAATGGAAATATTGATTCTGTAATCCTTTTCGGCTCTTATGCCAGAGGGGACTATACAGAAGATAGCGATGTTGATATTCTGGTAGTGGCAAGGAAGCATGATCCTGTCATGGCCAAAAATATAATCGGAATGGCCTTTGATCAGTTCCTGAAGTCACGCATTTACCTTTCTGTCAAGATCTTTGACAGGAAAGGGGTTGAAAGATACCGCAAGCTCAAAACAGAATTCATCAGCAATGTAATGTCGGAGGGCATTGTCCTGTATGGAAAAGGAATTGGAGCAAAAAGCAAGGAAAAGATTGGAAAAAGCCGGGAAGAAGCTTGATGCGGCCATGCTGCTGCTGAGGGACGGCTTTTTTGACGACAGCGTAAGCAGGGCCTATTATTCGATGTTCCACGCCGCAAAGGCACTTTTAACCCTGAAGCGCCTGGATCCAAAAAAACACAAAAGTGTTATCTCTCTTTTCGGCCTGCATTTTGTCAATAAAGGCGTTGTGGACAGGTACCTTGGAAGGGCCCTGGGATATGCGAAAGAGATGAGGGAGACAGGGGATTATGAGGAATTTGCGGAAACGGATGAGGCAACGGCAAAAATGGTGATTGAAGATGCCGAGGCTTTCCTCAAAAAAGTGAAAACTGTCCTCAATGAAATGCTGGAAAAGGGGGCATGAATGTCAGAACTTTTCGCAAGCAAAAATTACGGGATGGGAAACACGTATGTTGTGTGGCCGACGGATATTGAGAAGCTGAGGGTTATACATGAGATGGTGAGGGGCTGATATGAAAAATAACAGAGGCTATGAAGCTGCCAAAGATGCAGCCATATTGCTGAAAAGGGAGCTTAAAGGCAATCTAGTTTCCGTAATCTTGTACGGCTCCCTGGCCAAGAAAAAGGAATTTGTGGATATAGACCTGCTGATTATAACCAGGCGGCGCATAGGATCAATATACGAAACAAACAGGATGCTTAGCAGGAATGTTTTCGGCAGGCTTTTCGGCAAATACGGGATGCTTTTTTCTTATATAGTGTTTTCGCATGATCAGTTTGCCGAAATGAGAGGCAAGTCGCCTCTGCTGGACGAAATAGAAAGACACGGCGTCATTCTCCATGGAAGACAAATCTTTGAAAAGGGAGCAGGCTAGGATTTATCTTAAGCTTGCTGGAAGGCAGTTGGAAATGGCAGCCGCATTGTTAGAAAAGGGCTTTTATGACGGCTCTATTTTCCATTCATACACAGCGCTGGAATCGGCATGCGCTGCCGGAATTGCGCTTAAAGGCGGAAAAATACCAATACAGCACAGGAAAAAGCTCATAGTATTCAGAGAACTGTATACGGACCTGAAGTTCATGAAAGAGTTTCTGGAAATAAGCGAGTCTTTATTTCCCGCAAGGGAGACAAGCCTGTATTCAGACATTGACGCAGGCCTTGTTAAGGATCCTGCCTTGGAGTTTACCAAGCATGATGCAGAAGCGTCCTTAAAGGATGCCAGACACATCGTCAATAAAATTCTGGACGTGCTCGGAGGTCGCCTACAATCATGAAAAAAGCAGGCAACATCTATATGGCGTGGCCGAAGGGCATTGAGAAGCTGAGGGTTATATATGAGATGGTGAGGGAGCATGTTTGATTTTGCCAAAAAACTGCTTTTCGCCAGAGAATTGAAAATGGAACGGGGGAATATGCAAATCTTAGGCCAGAATGTAGCAGTGTTTCCTGTTCACCTTTTTAATTATTTTATCGAAAACAACTCCCAGATAATTCCTCTCATTTATAATGGAGGTAAGGAATCGGCCACATTATTTGCCAAAGAGCTGATGCGTAGGTATAATTTCAAATCGGGCCAGATAAAGGATTGGTTGAAGAATATCATTGAATTCGCCGGTTGGGGAGAGGCTGAGTTCATCAAATATGATCAGAAACACCACATTGCGGTTTTGCGTGTCAGAAACTCATCCTTAGCCCTTCATTCCAAAAGGAAAGAGCCAGTTGATCACCTGATAAGAGGTTTTTTTGCTGGTGGTGGAAAGGTGAGTATGAATGCAGAGTTGGACTGCATAGAAACGAGATGCATAGCAAAAAATGATAACATTTGCGAATTCATTGTTGCTGAAAAATCTTTTCTTATGAAAAAATATCCAAATTTAACCAAAAACCAACTATAATATATGGCTGGCACAACGCTTCTTGCTAATCTTTTGGCCAACAATTGGTACTACCACGATCGTAAGGAGTATGCCAAGATAGAGCAAAATGCGTGCAACTTGCTGCTACACTTAGGTTATGGCCGACGGCAAGCATCACTGGCCGGTCGTATCATATCCAAAATTTTTTCTAAGGCTGATGCAGCTGAAAAATATCAGAAAATCAGAAACCACGAACAAGAAATGAAAACGTATACAGCTGCTAAACAGTTGGCTGATGATGTTGATATGATACTTGGTAGAAACAAAAATGCCTACTATGAAATAAACTGGTGGATCACTATCAGACATAGGAAGATATGGCTATCGCATATCTTCTTGTTTTTGGATCAGTTAGTAAAACTGGGACCGATAAACATCTATCAGGTATTGAAGGCTACAAACTATCTGGCGCGTGCCGGGTTTGCTCATGATAAAAAAAACTGGAAAGATGTACGAACATGCCTGATCAATTATTGGAGCTGTATTGGAAAAACAAAGGTGAAGAATTATTTAGAATTTTAGGCAATGCAACACACTAACTAGGAACGGTGAGCCTATGGGAAGCTTGATTAACCATATTGGAATAATATTGGACGGGAATAGGAGATTTGCAGAAAGCAATAATATCGACCTTGAAGAAGTTTACAGGATTGCTGAAGACAATGTTAACAGCTTGGTAAAATGGCTGCTGATTGATGGTAGGGCGAATATTTTATCCATATATGCACTGTCCCTTGATAATGTCGTCAAAAGATTGTCGATAGATATTGATCCAGTCTTGGATGTTCAGATCTGTGCTTATGAGAAATGGGAGAAAAGTAAAATAATGCTGAACAATGGCATAAGAGTGATCTTTGCTGGGGAACTGGAATGTCTGCCACAGAAGTACCGGGAAGCGTGCCGCTCATTGGAAGAGCAAACCGAAGGTTGCAGCAAGAAAAAGTTCTACATCCTTGTATCATACAGCGGGAGATTAGAAATATGCAACGCTGCCGAAAAATTCAAAATCGAGGGTGAAAGAAATGCCGACTGGATAAGGAACGAATTTTTCAAATATCTGTATGTTAAAGAACCTGTCGACCTTGTTATAAGAACAGCTGGCGAGCAGAGGTTGTCTGATTTCTTGCCATATCAAACCTCGTATTCTGAATATATATTTTTGAAACAATACTTTCCGGCTATGACAAAGGAAGATATTGAAAAGGCAATAGCTGAATATCTTAGGAGAAAGAGGAATTTTGGAGAGTAACTATCCTTAAAAATCCTTTAATATCCGCATGTATTCGACAATATTGGATGTTTATGCTATATTGTTCTCTGAGGTGATTTACAATTTTCTTCAAAGTGTTTCATTGTTCTTTGTCTTATTTGTTCAGCGAGTTTTGTGCTCTTGTTTATAACCACATGAATTTCGGTCTTCTTATGAAGGAGATTCTCATAAAGGTTCGCCAGGCTACCTTTTGCATTGCTGTCGGCATTTCTATAGCCTGAGTCAAGTGCTTGATCTATAGCCTCTGGAAAATAAATCTGGAAAATATAATCACCTGCGACAATCATATCGCATTCATTGGCACAATCAACTCCAAGCTTCACCTTTAATGTTGACCCCT
>CAYJTA010000022.1:0-11994 GCA_964372825.1 uncultured archaeon
AACACAGAGAGGTTAGTGACTGGTGGTGAGGGCGCTACACAGAAAACGTTTTAATATAAATCAAACACACAAAAAACCAAAAACAGCCACTAAAAGGTCTCCAACATACACCATTTTTCAGTCATATGCAACACCTAAACAACCCCCCCCCCCAAAAAACCAACTACTCAGAATAAACTCAAAAAATCCACCCCACCAAAATCATACACAAAAACTTTTCAACCGCTCAACAACATCGCCAACACCTTCCAGTTTGCAGACAGCCAAAGGAATCCGTTCCACTTCAGCGATTCTCTTCGCTATCTCATCCACCTTGTCGAGGCCATGGAGGACAACAAAGGCCGGCTTCAGGTTTGTCAGTTTGATGGCCACCATAGGGGACTTGCCTGTCGAGACCTTAGTGAATATTATGGCCCGCTGGCTGGTTTTTCCATAAAGTTTAACCAGCTCATACAAGGAAAACTCCATAATAGCACGGGGAGAATCCACAATCGTATAGCCATAAACCTCCCTTGAGGCATGTTGCTGACCGCTTATAAGATCTGCTCTGATGTATTTCGAAAAATTTGCGACAGTCACCCCTTTTGAGAATTCCCTGATATCAATTATGGCGCTGCCTGTGTCGGCAGTCGCCTGCAGCTTCCCGAAGCTGGTGACGACGTCCCCTCCCCTCTTCATGTCTATCTCCAGAAGGGTCTCTACATACCTTTTAATTATAGAAATGCCGGGGCTTTTCCTCCTGCCGGACTCATAATCGCTCACGACACTGGATGTTATTCCAAGCTCCTCTGCCAGCCGTTTCTGGCTGATTTTGAAGATGTTCCTCCATTTCCGGATGACTTTATCGGGGTTTTTAGAGAGGACTATTTCAGCAGATATATCCTTCGCAAGCCTTTCCTTCATTAATGTGATGTCAGCCTGACCTCCCATACCACTATTTTAGCTCCAGTTGTTAAATTTAAGCATGCACTTTTACAGGAAGGGTGTAAGGGCAGAGTATGAGTGGCTTAAGTTCCTGATTTATAAAGGGTTCGCAACTATACGAGCGCCTTCATCAGGAGGCAAAAACAGCCCCATCGATGTTGTGGCCATGAAAAAAGGGCTTATACTGGCCTTTGAGATCAAGAATCACAAAAAGATGCCAAAACTGCCCAAAAACAGGCTGGACATGCTGAATGAATGGTGTGTGAAGTCAGGTGCTATAGGGTTGCTTGCATGGAGGAACAAAGGGCAGTGGCTGTTTCTTGCAACAAAGGATGCGGCGGAGAAGCGTTATGAGCTGGAAAATTGGCTGGATATAGAAAGATTGCTGCAGGCACTTGATTTTAATAATACATAACACTGTTATATGATATATTTGTATTAGCCTACGATGGGATGCTTGTTTTCATTTTTATGGTCTGATACATCTGATTTCGTGCAGGAGTTTTGAACAGGAAAATGGAGAAATTTTCAAAAAGAACAGGTTAAACTAACAAATATAACACTGTTATCCAGACAAATCAAAAAACAAAACTAAACAAAATATAATAAAAAAAAGAAATTGCAGTGGGTCTACTTTTCCTTGGCTATCAGAAAGACTTCCTTGAGCGCAACTATCAAAGCTGCGCCTGCAATGAAGGCTACCACATAACCCCATATATTCTTCAAAACTGGCTGGCCGACAGATTGTGCAATCCCATCCCACACACCACCAACCAACAACAGGGTTATGGCAGCCATCAGGAAGGTTCCCACTTCCTTGCCTGTCACATTAAGGAACCCTACAATGATTCCCAATACTGCCAGGCCGGCTATCCATGTAGGCACAACAGACCCGCTGACAAAACCTGCGATCACTGCGATCACAAGCCCTGCAATAAAGGCCCATTTGCCCATCTCTTCATTTTTCATAAGTCATAATTTGCCGCAGTATATATAAGCCTTTCGCCTCTTTTATAACAGTGTTATATCCACAGTTTTCCCAAAACAATATACAGCGACAATGCATAACCACTACAAAACCAATACCAGTGCAATCAGACTATCATCTGCCATATACACACTATCCCAAAATAATATTCTCGTCATATGGTTTTGATGCGAAGGACAGGCACGTCATTCACCATCAACATCAACCAATGTGCAGTTATGTGATTAAAGCAGAAAGGCCTTATTTTAAGCACTTCACATAAGATAAGATATGAAAATACTCGTCATAGCGGATGTGCACGGCCAGTACAAGAAGCTGCGGAAGCTTGTGGCCAAAATATCAGAGCCGTTTGACATAATGCTTACCCCAGGCGACATAACAGATATGTACGCTCTGCCAACTGATTTCACACAGACAGACGTCGCAAACCTTGTCATACAAAGCATGCTCTCGCTTGGCAAACCGCTGCTGGCCGTGCCAGGAAACCACGACCCATACGAGATATTGGATGTTTTCGAGGAATATGGGATAAATCTCCACGGCAAGGTCAGGGATATGGCCGGCATGAGGTTTATCGGTTACGGAGGCGCAGCGACACCCTTCAACACACTATTCGAACCCAGCGAAGAGGAGATAAAAAAATGCCTTGCAGGCCTCTCATCAAACATCAAGGGAGACTTCATACTCATTGTGCATAACCCACCCAAAGGGACAAAAATGGACTCCACTGCCGACGGGAAGCATGTGGGTTCAGAGGCCGTAAGGAATTTCATACTGGAGAAGAAACCCTTGCTGACTATATCAGCCCACATCCATGAAGCCGCGGGAACGGATAAGCTAGGGGAGACAACACTATTCTACCCCGGCGTTTGCCATGAAGGATATTACGGCGTGGTTGAAATAGATGGCAGATCTGTAAAGTGCGAGAGGAAAAAAATCGAAATATAACACTGTTATACACCTTTCCATATCTCCTCATCCACGGACCGTAAAATTCTTAAAAACAATGCCATTAACCTCTATTTTCAAAACAATATGTCATGAGACACACTTTCTTCAAAATCTCGGAATATGTATGGCATCGTTATCATGATGAAACAGCAATATCAGACAGAAAGGCGGATACAAATTCAACTTACCGCCGGTAAGCAGGCATTTCTTTCAGTCCCATTCCCATAGGCGCTCGCCGACAATCGGCGCAAACCAGCCATTCTGCTTCCAAAATCATATATTCACAGGGTCCAATATCAAGAAGACGACCTCTATGAAAGAAAAGACACTGAAATATCTCTCCATCTTCTGCTCGCTGGCAGGGCTGGCAATGCTTTACCTTGCGGCGGGCTATATAGAGGTCAAGGCCACGCCCATAGAATCGCTCTCATCAGCTGACATCGGCAAGGGCGTAAAAGTATGTGGCAGCATAGCCGAGAAGCACACGAAAAACGGCCATATTTTCATGAAACTGGCCAATGATTCGAGAGGCATCAGCGCTGTCATTTTCAACCAGACCGCCATATCCATCCGACAGTCAGGCACTGATCCATACGCCTTCCCTGTTGGCAGCAGCATGTGCTTTCTGGGCAATGTGGCAGAGTATCCTAATGGCTCAGGCACACTGGAGATCATAATAAGAAAGGTGGCATGATGTTTTTCGAATTGCTGGCCTTTGCATTGCTCGGCGTGCTTATAGGCATCATAACAGGCCTTACCCCTGGCATCCATGTGAATACAGTGGCTTTCGCCATCATGCCCTTTGCTTTTACATTCAATCCTTATTACATCGTCGTGATCATCATATCCGTTGCAGCAACGCATACAATCTTTGATTTCATCCCTTCCATCCTTCTTGGCGCTCCTGAAGCAGACACAGCGCTTTCCACTCTGCCAGGCCACAGGCTGCTGCTTGACGGCAAGGGCTATGAAGCCATATGCCTGACAGCCGCAGGAAGCGTCGGCAGCATGATCCTCTCTGTATTTCTGCTCCCCCTGCTATTGCTCGCAATACCAGCTGTCTACTCTTCTATTTCAGGCCATATCCATTTCATCCTCCTTTTTCTTTCCTTGCTGATGATATTCACTGAACATGGAATAAGGATGGCGCATGCATCCGGCATCTTCGTATTATCAGGCCTCCTGGGTATGTTCACTCTCAATTCCTTTCTCATCCAGCATGATTCAATCCTGTTTCCCATCTTTTCCGGCCTCTTCGGCATAAGCAATATGCTTCTGAGTCTCCACAGGAAATCGAGCATCCCAAAGCAGGAAAGTGCTGGGATAAATATCAAAAACTCTGCTCTCATTGCCGGCACAGCCAAAGGCTTCTCCAGCGGCCTCCTGCTTGGAATCCTTCCAGGCCTAGGCGCTGCCCAGGCAACTGTCCTCAGCAACTTCATGACGAAAAAAGGCAATGACAGGGAATTCCTCATATCCATGGGGGCAGTGAACACAGCAGTGTCTATATTTTCCCTTCTTTCACTATACACAATCGATAAGGCTAGGTCAGGCGCATCCGTTGCGATCCAAAACATCATGGATTTCGGCTACGGGGAGCTGCTGCTTACTATATCGATAGGTTTTCTGTCCATAAGCCTTTCAGCTGCCATACTTTTTGTTTTTCTGGAAAGGATGCTTGGCATACTGACAGCCGTAAACTACACAAGGCTGACAGCGGCAGTCATAACTTTCATTACCATCCTGACATTCGTCTTCACAGGGTTCGCAGGATTACTTATTCTTGCCACCTCCACTTCCATAGGCCTTCTTGCACCACTTTACAGGGTAAAAAGAAGCATCAACATGGGCGTCCTTATGCTGCCTCTCATAATTTTCTATGCAAGTCTGTGATATAATCCACATCCAATAAAGGACACCCGTGAACTTCATGTGCAACCAAGCTTCTGGCAAGCCTTTTTTTAGCGTCTCTGTATATCGGAAATAAGATTCATGGAAAATTTTCAATTCCGGGCATGAAATTCATAACCTCTATTTCATGTGGAACCCAGATAATTGATTTGCTGCAAAAAATTTAGCCTGTGTTCAGGCCCATCCCAAACTAATCGGCATAAGTGTCTCCTTAAACAAGGCTTTTTTTCCCGCAGCCGAGAAGCCTATTATTTTTTCGAACTGTTGCATGTTTGCTTTCCCATGGATTTCCAATACTACAACCTTGCCTGCATGGTAAATCAAAGAGCTTATAGCCTCTTCTTTCAATAATATTTTTATTTGTTCAGTACCTTTTTTATTCACTGAGCTTACTCTTATAGACCTCCTTTTTTTCATTTTTCCTGTCCCATGCTCCCTGAAAACCCTTGCATGGATGGTGCCACTGCCATCAAAAAACCCTCTCAAAAATCCCTTCCTAAAAGCACTATCCTTGAAAGCCATTTCAGGTGCGGCCCATTCGTGCCTGCCAGCCCTCAGCCCCCATTTATTAACAAGAGCCGAGACAGAATTTCTCCCACACAGCCTGACGATGCTGGCATTCCTGACACGCGCTTTATAAGGCCGCTGATGCTGGCTTATTACAGGTGCTTTCAATGAACATTGGGTTAGGCATTCATGAAACATCTTTGCAAAGTCCCCATCCTTTGTTTCCAGAATTATGCAATAATTACTCCGATGTTCTTTCCAGACAATAGTTCCACCTGAACAGAGGGCTCCGCACACATATCCCGGGATTTCCAGACCTTCCATAAAGGATAATATCCATAAGATCTTTATAAATACACATCCAATAAAGGACACCCGTGAACTTCATGTGCAACCAAGCTTCTGGCAAGCCTTTTTTTAGCGTCTCTGTATATCGGAAATAAGATTCATGGAAAATTTTCAATTCCGGGCATGAAATTCATAACCTCTATTTCATGTGGAAAAAGAGCTTTCGTGACTGGCAAGCTATCTGGCCACAACAGCACTCCTGGCAGGCCCGGAAGGCGTTGAGAAAAGCATCTCTGAGCCGCAGCTGCAGACGCCTATCAGAGGTATCCGCTGGTAATATTTGCTGCATACGGAACAGACAAATCCTGTTACCTCAGAAATGGGCACACATTCCTTTACTTCAGGCTCGACAGCAGCTTGCTTCCTTATGACATCCAACAAGCCCACTTGCTTCCCATTGCCCAACAGCTCGTTCTTTGAGACGCCCATGGCCCCGAACAGCCTCTCGAGGGGCGGCAGAAGCTGGTTCTCGATATAATAGTGGCTGTCTATCTGCATGCCCTTCTCCAGCACATATGTGGGGTCTTCAGCCCTCTTCGAAAGCATCTGCGTCCCCTTGACAATCACATACCCTATCCTGTCTCCTATGCCTGGCACATCCCCCGAGTTCCTTGACTGGATCTTCTTGACAACCTCTATATGCGGCTGCACGCCTACATAGTTCCTCGGTATCTTTGTCATGGTCTTCGTGATGACAAGGTTTTGCAGCGGTATTTCGTTCTTCAGCAGCCTGTCAACCACATGCCTGAAGTGATCCACAGCCTTTTTCTGGTCATTCTCCTTCAGCACGATGATGAGGATGTCCATGACCGTAAGGCCCACAAGGTCACACCAGTCCCTCCTCACAGTCTCTATGCCTTTCGTCTCTATGCTTTCGGCCCAGCCGTCCGCAGCCTTCACAAACTTCCATGCAACATATCTCTTCTTTGTGAGAGGGAGAAAACGCTTGAAAATTTTCTCAAACTCAAGCTCAATGCCCTTGGGGAGCCCTGTATTCATGTTGTCGGTGATGGCCTTTGCCACAACAGCTATGTCGTCAAGCCCTTCCTTGTCATGGATCCTGACAAAAACAGAATCAGTGTCTCCATACACAACTTTATATCCAAACTCCTTTTCAATAGCAGCCTTCGTGTCTATTATGATCTTCCTGCCGCATGAGGTTATGGCATTGGCTATAGCAAGATCATAGAGCCTGCTCTTCGTGTAGCCGAAGTAGCCATAAAAGGCATTTGCCAGGATCTTAAGGGCCCATTGCTTCGCATTCAGCAGCCTTTTCGCTTCAGGGTCCCTGCAGATTTTCAACTCTTTCTTGACAGCCTGCCTCGCATCCATAAGCTCTTTCAGCACCTCCGGTATTATGCCCACCATGACGCTCGGCTTCAGGAACCTTGCCCCTGAAGGCGTTTCAACAGAGTTTTCCCTGTCATCAGTAAGCGTGGTGGGGCAGATGTTAAAGCTCTGTATTATGGAAGGGTACATGCTCCTGAAGTCAAGGACAGCCACATTTGAATGCAATCCCTTTGCGGGTTCAAGGACCTCCCCTCCTGCCAATCCTGTCTCTTCAAAATGCTCAGGCTTAGAGGGGAAAAGATATCCTTCTTTATTGAATTCCCTCAGCAGGTAGTTCTCGATCCTTGTGGTCTCCCCGCCATATAATGTGTCCTGAAGCAGCGTGCCTGAGACCTTGGACAAGGCTATATATTTTTCCAGCAGGTTCAGCTCGAGCAGCAGGCTCATGGCCAGCCTGGAGTCCTTTATGCAGTAGCTTGCCAGCCTCTCAAAACCCTCCTGATCGCCTTTCCAGAGCTTCTCTATCTCAGATTTCTTCACGTTGTCCTTTTTCTGCTTCAAGAGCTTCTCAGCAACAAAGTCGAGGCCGTACCTCTGCAGGCTGAAGTCTTTCTTCACGATCTCATAGCTGTCTACCATTATCCTTCCCGGTATGGATATCCTGTACCTTGCCCCCAACTTTCTTGCCGCGACAGGCTTCTGGCAGCACCTGCCGAAAAGGGCCTTTATGCCGTTCTTCGCCATCCTCTCCAGCAGGTAAGGCACGTCGAAATTGTTGCCATTGAAGGCTGTGGTGATATCCGGGTCATAGTCATTGATTATCTCTATAAAATGCTCGAGCATCCCGCCTTCAGACTCAAAACTCCTTATATTTTTCCCCGCCCTTGTGCTGAGAAGGGTTTCATGCTGTCCCTTATACATCTCGCTGAAAACAAGCGATATCATCAGCACAGGGTCCTTCGAAGCTTCGGGCACGCCTCCGTTCCCTGAGATGCACTCGATGTCAAAAGCCAGGCACTTCAGGGAAGAGTCCCTGATCTTCTTCGCAACCCTTATGTCGCCGGCCTGCACCTTCCTCTCAGCCTTCACGCTGTCTGTGCTGATGCCGTTGCCATCGGCCACGCTTATCCAGTCAAACCCTGCAAGCCTGCGGTCCGCCATGAACCTGTATTTGAAGAGGATATCGGCCTCGAACACCTTTATGCCGGTCTGCCTTAACCTCTCCCTGATCTCAGGCGTCTTTGCGGGATTGTACAGCGTTATTTTGTACGCCCCAGACTCGCCTTTCACGCCTGCGATTTTCCTCTTCACCTTTTCTATCTTTGCGATTTCAGGCTCCTCTTTCAGCCTCTCTTCAGTGCACCCAATGGCATAGAAATACGGCAGGAATCCTTCATGGAAGGCGCAGACAGACTTCCCATCTTCGCTTTTTCCGAAAATCCTTATGACAGGCCTGCCGTTTACAATGACATAGTCCACGTCAAGTATCTGAACATCCATGAGGAAGATTTATCCGAGGTGGAATAAATACTGTTAAAACAGGCATACAGCGGCTTAGTTCTCATGCAAAGCCATAATATGAGAGAGTTATAACAACATATTCCAGGAGGATCTCATTTTCAGAAGTTTATTAAAGGAGGAGAGTTAATTCTTTGACAATATGGAAGCCATGAAGATAGGCAGCACGATATTCAATTTCAGGAAGACATACATCTGCGGCATACTTAATGTGACGCCTGACTCCTTTTCTGACGGCGGCCTGTTTTTTGAGCCTGAAAAGGCACTGAAGCATGCAAGGCGGCTTGCAGGCGAAGGCGCAGATATAATTGATATCGGAGGGGAATCCACAAGGCCTGGCAGCGATAATGTACCTATAGAAGAAGAGCTACGAAGGGTGAGGCCGGTGATAAAGGCAATCAAAAAGGAAACAGACGTTCCGGTTTCCATAGACACCTGCAAGCCGGAAGTGGCAGAGGAATGCATCTCCTTCGGGGCTGATATGGTGAATGACATAACAGGCCTCACAAATGAAAAGATGCTTGGTATAATCTCCCGCTATGGCATCCCTGCAATAGCCATGCACATGAAAGGCAAGCCAAAAGACATGCAGGCTAATCCATTCTACGAAAACGTGGTGAAAGAGATTTTTGATTTTTTCCAGGACAGGCTAAATGAAGCAAAAGATTTTGGCGCAAATAAAATTATAATTGACCCTGGAATAGGCTTCGGCAAGACTGTCGAGCATAATCTGTCCATAATCAAACATCTTCATGAGTTCAAAGGATTAGGAAAGCCGATAATGATAGGCCCCTCAAGAAAGTCTTTTATAGGCAAGCTTACCAACACAGAGCCGGATGAGAGGCTAGGAGGGACAATAGCAGCCTGCGTAATTTCCATCATGAACGGCGCCAATATAGTAAGGGTCCATGATGTGGAAGAATGCAGGAAGGCGATAGCCATAGCTGATGCCGTAAGGAATGCCAAATGACAGAAGGAAGGATCATAATAAAAAACCTGAAAGCAGAGTGCAGGATAGGCGTGAGTGAAGAAGAAAGAAAAACAAAACAACCGATTTTTCTTGATGTCATCTTGCATGCAGACATTTCAGAAGCCGCCAAAACAGGTTCAATAGAAAAGACCATTGACTATTCAAAACTTTCTCTTGTTATTAAGCAGTTTGCTGAAAAGAAAGAATTTATTTTGCTGGAAACGCTCGCCTTTGAATTATGCAATCATATCCTTGCCAACTATAAATGTGAAAAGGCGAAAGTGAAGACAAAGAAGGTGAGGGCCCTGAAAGATGCCGATTATGCGGCCATAGAGCTGGCCATGAAGAAATGAAAGCATATCTCAGTCTCGGTTCCAATCAGGGAGACAGGCTGGAGAACATAAAGGCAGCCACAAAACTCATCAAGGAAAAATGCCATGTAACCAAAATATCAAGGATTTACGAAACAGAGCCCATGTATTACGAAAAACAGCCATGGTTCTACAATGCGGCCCTGGAGACCGAGACAAACATCTCTCCCGAAGAGCTTCTTGATTTCATATCAGGAATAGAAAAAATTCTGGGCAGGAAAAAGGGAATAAAATACGGCCCAAGAGCAATAGATATCGACATACTTTTTTACGGGAGCATGATCATCAATAAAGAAGATCTGAAAATACCACATCCCTTGCTCCATGAAAGGCCTTTTGTCCTTTTGCCTCTCGCTGAAATAAGTCCTGCTTTAATCCATCCTGTTCTGAAGGTGCAAACAAAACAATTAGTACAGGCATGCAAAACAAGGGAAGCAGTAAGGCCTATTCCAAGGGATTACAGTGAAATGGTCATATATCTTTTCAGCCTGAGGAGGTTCAAGGATTCATATTCCTTGGACTTGATGCTTGAAGCTTTGCAGAAGCTGGGCAGGCCCCATTTAGGCATGAAATATGTTCATGTGGCAGGCACAAACGGCAAAGGCAGCACTGCAACAATGGTAGCCAGCATATTGAAAGCGGCCGGCTACAGGACAGGCCTCTACACAAGCCCCCATCTTATGGATTTCAGGGAGAGGATATCAATTAACGGAAGAAAGATAAGCAAAAAGGATGTATGGAGGCTCTTCTGGAAGATACAGCCACTTGGCCCCAATCTGACATTTTTCGAATACATAACTCTGATGGCATTTCTATACTTTTCTGAAAACATGCCGGATTTCGTTGTCTTAGAAGCAGGCCTCGGAGGGAGGCTGGACGCAACAAACGTCATTACTCCGCTGGTATCCGTAATCACCAATATATCCCTTGAGCACGAAGACATACTAGGAGCCACTGTCGAGAAAATAGCGGGAGAGAAAGCAGGGATTGTCAAGGACAGAATCCCGCTTGTCATGGATTGCCACAGGAAAGCGTTAGCCGAAATTAAAAAAATCACCAAAGAGAAGAGATCACCTTTATTTTTTCCAATCAAACCAAAGGGCATTTCCTTCAGAGAGGGTTCAGCAGCCTTCATTTATGGGGGCCAGAGGATCACGCTACGCATGAAGGGCAGCCATCAGGCGAAGAACGCTTCAGCGGCCATCAGAGTCATTGAACTGTTAAAAAGCAATTATGGCTTGAAAATCAATCCTAATCAGATAAAAAAAGGTCTTGAAAATGCCTTCATTCCCGGCAGGTGTGAAGTTCACAGGATCGGCACGAAAACAGCCATATTCGACGGGGCCCACAACCCTGGGGCCATATCGGCCATTCTGTCCTCACTTAACCAATTCAGGTTCAACAGGCTTATTTCAGTTGTGAGCATCATGAAGGACAAGAACATCAAGGCCATGATAAGAGAAATAGAAAGGAAGTCAGATATTGTGATTCTCACAAAAGCGAATTCATACAGGGCGGCAGAGCCTAAGGATCTTGCCTCGCATGTCAGGGGAAAAAAGAAAATACATATAGAAAAGGACCCCCTGAAGGCTTTCAGGTTTTCCATAAAGCTCTCAAGAGAAGGCGACCTTATCCTGATAACAGGCAGCCTTTATCTTGTGGGGAACATAAAAGGAGCTTTGGCAGGCAAGAAAATCGAATATCCGAATGAGATGCCCATGAAGGCCTGAAAAGCATACCCATACAGCACCGATTGCAATGCATCATTTTTGGATATGTGCAAGTATTTCTTCAACAGCCTCGTCTGCTGTCCTTCCCTCTGTGTTTATCGGGATCCCAATCTCATAACCAGAAACAAGCTTGTGCACATCGATAATATCCTGCTTTGACATTGGCTTTATTCTTCCTTTATTTCTATCTACGCATTCCCCGACAGAAGCTTTCAGGGTGAAGATGAAATGCCTGTGAGGAAGATTCCTTATAAGATGCTCAAGGTGGCCTTTCCGGTAAAAGCAGGCATCTATGATTATTATTCCGTCCTTTTCGAGGATGCCTTTCAACTCTTCCAGAATGATTTCATCCCCTCTTATGAAATTTTCAGCGCTAATGCCACCCCCAACTATGGTGTCAAGCCTGTGATTTGCCATTATTTCGTCGAAGAGCACAATGCGAGCAGAGAGCCTTGAGGCCAGCTTTTTGGCTACGGTCGTTTTCCC
>CAYJTA010000023.1:0-369 GCA_964372825.1 uncultured archaeon
AGTCGGGGAGGTGAGGGATATTCTGGGGTGGCTTATAAACCGTCAAAGTTAAGTAATAAAATGTCATATATTATGTCTGAGGCATTCCAGTATATCTCTTTCTGTTATTATCCCAACAACTTTCCCCTTTTCCATCACAGGCAGGCCACCAAGGCTCTTGGACTTCATTATGGCTGCCGCATGCGATATGCTTTCATTTGCATCAGCAGTCACCACATGCCTGCTGAAAACGCCGTCAATGTCTTTTTTCAGGTCTCTGTCACCGATGGACATGAGTATATCTGAAGGAGTGATGATTCCTGCAAGCCTGTCATCTTCCAGCACAAGCAGCCTCCTTGTGCCGCTTTTGGTCATTGCTTTTGCGGCATA
>CAYJTA010000023.1:379-6903 GCA_964372825.1 uncultured archaeon
TGGAAGTGTAGGGCCTGACGAAAAAAGGCTTGTGCGTCATGGCATGCCCTACCTTTATCCCTGAGTTTTTTCTCATCATGGAAAGAAAATCGAATTCTGACAAAATCCCTTTTAACTTTCCATTCCCAACAACAGGATAACCTCCCCTCATAAGAACATGGAAGAGATGATAGGCATGTTTGATGCTCGAATCTGGCTCAATGGTATACGGGCTGCAATACACCTTTGACACAGGAAGGCCCATTGAACCATTCTTCAGTATGTGAGAAAGCACATCTACGCTTGTAAGCATCCCATGAAGCCTGCTCCCCTTGACTGCAGGCAGCCTCCTGTAGCCCGTTGCAAGCATCCTTTTGACAGCGCTTTTCAGAGAGTGGGAAGTATTGCAGACAGCGACATCCCTGCTCATGATGTCCTTTATGCCATGATCCCACAGAACATTCATAAGACTCTGCCCAAAGAAAGCCGATAATTATTATTGCCCTCTTTCCTATTAAGCTTCCCTCCCCATACCTGAATATAGGGAGAGATGAAATGAAAGAATATCATAGGAAAGCCATCCATATAGCAGGCTTCTTCCTTGTGATAGCAGCCGTTCTTATAGGGGACGGCCTGTCAATAGCCTTATATTCCTTCACAGCTTCCCTGGGATTGCTTCTGGCCTCATACATTGTGAGGGGAACAATCAGGAAGGATCTCATGCTACTGAAGCATGCCAAAAGGCATCTTGGGAAACTGAAGAGCGGCCTGGAAAGGGAGACTGCCCCATGGCCCTTCATGGGCGCCTTCTGGTTCTTCTTCGGGGCGGGACTTACTTTTGCTTTGTTCCCCCTGAACATAGCAGAGGCCAGCATGACTATAGTGACAATAGGGGACGGATTTGCGACAATTATAGGGAAGGCATACGGAAGGCACAAATTAATCGGAAACAAGACTCTTGAAGGAAGCCTTGCGCATTTTGCCTTTTCCCTGCCTGCGGCATATTTTATCCTCTTTGAGCATGCCGTTATAGCAGCTTTTGTCACTGCAATAGTTGAGCTTATCCCGGACCTGCCGCATTTCAAGAAATACAGGAGCCTAGGAATTATGGATGATAATCTCCTGATTCCGTTGTCTGCCAGTGTTGTTTTTTCAATTCTTGCATAGTTCGCTGCTCAGCCAAAAAACGTCAACAGAAAAGAAACAAATTTGATGTCCAGAATTTGTCAGCCCTTTTCTGCTTTATAAATCAAAAAGCGCTGGCGGAAAAGAATTTCTTGTTTCGGTATTGGTAACACCTTTTCTTGGATACCTTACCCTTTCTTTAAACCCTTTTCTTAAAAAGAAAAGCGTTTACGGAAAAAAAACTCTATTATTTAACCCTTTTCCATGAAATAAATCAAAAAGCGTTAACGGAAAAACGATAACAGGACTGTTTATATATCTTTCTGAAAATGCAGATTCTTTAGTTGTTTCACTTTAGTTCAGTTCTTGTAATTGTTTTCTTTGTCGAACGGGCTTTCTTTTATGAAAAGAAAGCCTGTAATGGGCCCGCTGAGATTTGAACTCAGGTTGCCAGCACCCCAAGCTGGAGTCCTGCCAGACTAGACTACGGGCCCGAATAAGAGTAAATATACTGGAGGAGTTTAAGAAGTCTGGTTCAAAGCACACGCATACTATTTATGAAGCTATTATCCGCAATAACCATTCCCTTTGACCCTATTTTATTATCATCTCATACAGCGATGTGGCAGACACCTACAGGAATCAGTTCAGGCTCTTCTGGGAGAAGGCCGAATAAACGATTAGTTTTCTAATGGAAACTAAAAGCTTAAATATTAGTTTCCATATAGAAACTAATATGGAAATCCTCGAGATCCTCAACCCCTGGTGGAAGGAGAAGGGAATAAGCAATAATCTGGCCTTACCCTATAGAAGAAGTATATTTCCAGAAATAATGAAGCTTGCCAAACTGAGGCAGATAACCATTATCTCTGGCCTGAGGAGGGTCGGCAAGTCAACAATCATGTACCAGCTCACAGAGGATCTGCTGAAAAATACAATGCCTGAGAAAATACTTTACTACTCTTTTGATGAAAGGGCAGAAAACATCGTGGACATTCTGGAAAAATACTCCCAACTGACAGGCACGGACTGGAAAAAGGAAAAATGCTTCATCTTTTTTGATGAGATCCAGAAGCTCGCCGACTGGAGCAGCAAGCTGAAAATAGTATACGACGGCTTCCCGAATCTTAAGATAATTGTCTCCGGCTCAAGCAGCTTTCAGCTGGAAAGGGAGGCAAAGGCCAATCTGGCCGGGAGGCATTTTGTGGCAAATGTGGAGCCCTTGAGCTACGCAGAATACCTTGAGCTGAAGAAAAGCAAAATAGATCTGGGCAGGGAAAAGCTCTGGGATGATGAAATCAAAAGAGAGTTCAGGAATTATCTGCTCAGGCCGTTCCCTGAAATAGTCGGCCTTCAAGAGCTGAGCCTTATCAAGAGCTATATAAAGGACAATGTTATAGAGAAGGTTCTGAAAATAGACCTGCCGAAAAGATTCAGAAATATCAACGAAGAGCTTCTTTCAAGGCTTATAGACATATTTTATGAGCGTCCTGGAACATATATTAATTACGATGAATTATCCAATGATCTGAAGATAAGCAAAAAAACACTATTGCAACACATCTATTATCTGGAATTCGCCTACATCATAAGGAGAGTGAAAAACTTCAGGCCCAAGATGAGAACAACCTCAAGGAAAATGCAGAGAGTTTATCCTTATCACTGGTCTCTGGGTTTCGGCTGGACAGGAAAGACAGATTTTGGAACCATAGCAGCAAGCCTTTTGGACGCAAAATATTACTGGAGAAAGAACGGAAAGGAGATTGATTTTTTGCTTGTCGGCAAGCAGATCCTGCCTGTCAAGGTCAAAGAAAGCGCAAAGGTCACAAAAGGCGAGCTGAGGCATATGCTTTTTTTCATGAAAAACTTCGGCCTGAAGGAAGGCATGCTGGTCTACAGCGGGAACGAGGAAAAGGCTGAGGTGAACGGTTTCACTATTAAAAAAATGCCACTGTGGAAACTCTCTTTGATGGAATAATCACTCAACCGTCGTCCCAAAAAACGCCTTGCCGTCCAGAAAGTCCCTGAAGTTCTGCAGCTTTTTGCCGTTCATAATGACGACCTTAAGGCCGTTCTTCATGGCCAGCCTCGCAGCGACAGGATCGAATGGCATGTTCTTGCCCGGCTCCCATTTCCCGGCCAGTACTGCATACTCCTTCCATGACATCCTTTTTATCGGCCTCGCATCCAGAGAGGTTTTCGGATCCTTGTCGTACACGTAATCGATATCGCTCAGGTTTATTATTGTCCCGCAGCCGAGGGTTATGGCCAGCCTTGCGGCATCATAATCCGTGCTGAAACCCGGCTTCCAGCCGGCATACACAATAGCCTTCCTTTTTGTTTTGGGAACCTTTGTAGGGTCGAAAAGTATCCTGGGATAGGCATACCCTCCGAATGCAGCACATACCAGAGAAGCGTTAAGGTACGTGCCATAGATTCCTATCCAGTCCTTTGCAGCACTGTCTGCACCATACGCATCTGCTGCTTTTTGGTATTGCCTTGAAATGCTCCCCCCTCCCACTGTCATCACAAACCTTTTTTTCCTGGCGTATTGGATAAGAGAAGCCCTGAATAACTTCACATAATCCAGATCTATCCCCTGCATGTTCGATATCAAACTGCCGCCTATGCTCAGCACAACCGTTTCCATACCCCACTTTACCTTTTCCTCATCCCTGATTTTATAGTCCCTGAAACTCTGACAGTCTGGAATGCAACCCTCTCGTCCCCGATCTGGTGTATCAGAGAGAGGGACATTTTCACATCATCCACATGCCTGTGGCCGCAGCATATCACCCCTGTTTTCAGGAGCGGCCTCCAGAGGTTCTGTATGATCCTGATCCTGGCCTTTGAATATCCTTTTTCCCCCAGCCATGAAAGAACGGAATTGATTATAGCGCCCTTCGCATTCATGAAGCCTATCGGCTTTTCACAATGCAGCCTGAAGAAGATGTACCTTTTCCTCTCCTTCAGGGTGGGCCTGGATTTGAGGCGCATACAATAACTTCCTTTTGCTGGGATAAATTCGTGCTGCCGAAGGTTTAAGAAGAAAGAAATGCATATTGAAGATGGCCCCTGATCATGGAACCAGCGCCTATGAATTTATAAGGAAGGTAAAAGAGGGTTCAGCTGATGTGAAAGAATTCCATGAAAAATTCCTGGAAAAAGCAAGAAAACTGGACAGGGAATATGATTTCTTTGTGGCAATTGCGGAGAAGCTTGAGGCACAGAAAAAAGGCAAATTATATCCAATACCCATATCAGTGAAAGACTGCATCTGCACAAAGGGCATGCAGACAACTGCAGGCTCAAGGATTCTTGAGGGCTATGTGCCTATTTTCGATGCGACCTGTGTGGAAAAAATCAAGAACGAAGGCGGCTCAATTGCCGGCAAGACACAGCAGGACGAATTCGGCTTCGGGACATTCTCTGTGAATTCGGGCTATAAAATACCAAAAAACCCCCATGATCCCTCAAGAAGCTGCGGAGGCTCGAGCGGAGGCGCTGCAGGCTTCACAGCGGCCATCGGCATGCCCCACATAGCCCTGGCCGAATCGACAGGAGGGAGCATTTCATGCCCGGCCAGTTTTTGCGGCGTTGCCGGCCTGACACCTACATACGGTCTGGTAAGCAGGTACGGCCTTATTGATTATGCAAATTCACTCGATAAAATAGGCTGCATGGCAATCAATATTACTGATATAGCACTTCTTCTTTCTGTCATATCCGGCAAGGACGAGAAAGATCCTACAAGCAGCCTGTCCAGGCAGGAGGATTATACAAAACTCCATGGGACCCTGAAAGGATTAAGAATCGCTGTTCCAAAAGAGTATTTCAATATTGACGAGAGAATTTCCAGGCATGTATGGGATTCCATATACCTATTGGAAAAGGAGGGAGCAAAATACGACGAAATAACCCTGCCTTCAACCGAACTGGGCCTTGCAAGCTATTATATTATAGCGACGTCAGAGGCAAGCACAAATCTGGCCAAATACTGCGGCATGAGATACGGAAGGCAGGATGCTGTTGAAGGAAATTTCAATGATTATTTCAGTTCTATACGGGGCAAATACCTTGGAAGGGAGGCGAAAAGAAGAATCCTGCTGGGAACATTCTCGAGGATGGCAGGCTATAAGGATAAATATTATATCAAGGCCTTGCAGGCAAGGAAGGTTATTATTGATGAATTTAATAAGGCATTTTCAAAACACGATATAATAATAGCTCCTGCCATGCCGATAACTGCCCCCAGGTTTGGCGAGATAGAAAAATTAACGCCTCTTGACCACTACAAAATGGACATACTGACAGTCTGCCCCAATATGGCCGGCATACCCCACATAAGCATGCCGTGCGGCAAGGAAAGAGGAATGCCAGTCGGCATGCACATGATGACACCTCATTTTCAGGAGAAAAAGCTTCTGGATGCTGCGTATGGGTTTGAGCTAATAGCAAAGATGTGAGAAAAATCAGCCATAAGGCTCATCGAGAAGCTCTTCCCATTCATGAGGGGGACAGTCCTATTCTCCGGAAAAGCTCATATAAGTTCTTAATGGGATCACCATATGTTGCCCTATATTCTTCTGCCATTCTGATTGTTTCTGGCCAACTGTCTTCCAGTTTTTGAATCCCCTTGTTGAGATATTTCATGTTTCAGATTTTCTCCAAAAATCTCAATTGCTCAATACGTCTCCCCGATATCCCCCTCCCAGCCCTTCTTCCTGAATTTCAAGACCACGAGCGCTATCACGAGGATTATTATAACTACTACCCCTATCTCTACCAGCGGCAGCCCGTCTGCAGGCGGTTTCGGCTTGTCTGTGGGTTCAGGCGTCTCCGTCCCTGTTTCAGTTGGCGTGGGCGATTTTGTCGACTTCTCTGCTATCTTCTGAAGCACATCCATCATGGCCCTTGCGGAGGCTATGCTTTCCCTTGCGCCATTGGGGTCCGCCCGGTTTCTGGATTCAGCCTCCCTTATTGCCGATTCTATATCGGCCAGTATCGCCTCATATTTCTTGTCTGTCACATCCCCCCTGAGATTCTCAAAATCGCCTTTTGTGGCCGCTATATCCTCTGACACGTCTGTGCCCACAACAAGGCCCACAGGTATTTTCAGTGATCCGGCAGAGGTTTCGATGTTGAGCATTCCTTCTATAGTGCCGACAGATTTTGGAGTTGCTTTTACCACTATTTCTCCTGTACCTCCCGCCGGCACCTGAAGATAAGGAGGGGAAACTGTCAATATGCCTGCCAGTCCTCCTGACGGAACAGCAACAATATTCCTCAGTTCCGCACTTGTCGGATTATCGATAATAAACTTCATGTTATCAGACCCTGCAAGCGTTATCGAGCCGAACCAGTATGGGGGCTGGACGCTTATTGCGCTCTGGCCTACCGGAGGGGCAGAGCTCCCTGAG
>CAYJTA010000023.1:6913-11972 GCA_964372825.1 uncultured archaeon
ATACTCAGGTCTATATACCCCACATCCCTGTAGCCCTCGCGCGTGGTATTTGATTTGATAAAAGCCCTTCCCTTCGCATCGAGGCTGCCTTCCAGTCCCATTATTTTGAGCGTGTATCCTATGCTTCCCTGGGGCGCTATTGTCGTGTTTCTGAGCGTGATTGACATATATTTTGCCAGATGATCCGGCACAACAACAGAAAGGTTTGTGTAATTCCTGCCTTGCCTGTTCGTTATGGTAAGATCCTCCCTGCTTTTTGTCTCTCCCGCCCTGAAGACATCTAGCCAGCTGGCCTTTGAATAAAGCGGGTAGTCCTCGGCTTTGCCGCCAACAGCCAGCCTTATTGCCTCCCCTCCAAAATTGCCCTCGCTCTTCGCTGAAAAGACAATGTAATATTCGCCCTCCGGCAGCTCAAACGAAGCCTCATAACCTGTGTCAATACTGAAGGGCATGGCGCCGGAGGCTGAATCAATGCGCTCCATGCCGCTGTCGTATGTCTCATATTCCACTTGATCAGGCGTGTAGCTGCCTGTCCCTACCCTCACCTTCACCCTCCTGTCGGTCACATTTATTCTGGGTTTGAGGGGCAGGTTGCCCACATGGACGGATTTCGCTGCCGAAGACGATTGGCTGGTTCCGACAGCCTTCAGAGTCATGCTGTAGGGCTCCCTCCCGAAAGTCGTCGTCAGGAATGGCGGAAAGCCGCAGAGGCTATTGATTTCCTTGGAAAAGAAGCAGAAATACCTTCTCTCCTTCACCTTTATCAGGCTGCCTGAGCCGAGATCAGAAACTTCAGGCATGGACCATAAAAGGCGGGATGCATCGGCATCATCAGTTTCAACGACAATAACGACGCCTCCCAGAGCTGAAGGCTTCTGGGGCATTATCCTGACATCCGTTATGTTCAGGGCAGATACCGAGGGCAGGAGCATCAGAGCAAGCACTATAGCAGCACATCTCATGATTTATATTGGGCTTTTCTGCTATTAAAACCAGTCTGTAAATAATGGCAGACAGCTAAATTTCTTTAATCCGTGAATGCATTTTCTCTTATGGCCAAAATCCAGTCCACATTAAAGGCTTCTAAACCCGTCATTTTTGCGGACGCGAGAGAAGCAAGCTCAAAGGTTATCGGCTATCTCGAGGAGATGGAGGCCATAGTCACGACAAAACAGATTGACATTGCCGACTATATAGCGAGCAGCAGAGTGGGAATAGAAAGAAAGACCATAGAGGATTTCCTGCAGTCCATGATTGACGGCAGGATGTTCCAGCAGGCCCAGGGACTTTCAGAAGCATATAGCAACGGCATACTGATAATAGAGGGCAACCCTGAGCTTCTCTACACGGCAAGGGACATCAATGCGAATGCCATAAGAGGGGCCATGGCAAGCATAGCCATAGACTTCCGAGTGCCTCTGCTATGGGCGAGGAACCAGAAGGAGACGGCAAGCATGATATATTCCATAGCCAAAAGGGAGCAGATAGACAACGGCCATGAACTCAAGATCAGGAGCGGGAAAAAGCCTGAAACAATCGATTCGATTCAGGAATATATAGTGGCAGGCCTGCCTTCAATAAGCACGACCCTGAGCAAGCGGCTTCTTGGCCACTTCAAGACGCCCAAAGCCGTATTTGATGCGGGCATCGAGGATCTGATGAATGTTGAGAAGATAGGGAAGGAAAAGGCAAAGAAGATATGGGAAGCGTTGAATTCAGAGTATAAAAAAACAGGGCAGTAAGGCAACATCAGAGTCAGTGAATGATCGTTATCTTCTGTTCCATATACTGCCTTAAAGCTAAAAAGAGGCTATATGCATTGATTCTTTTGTAAATTTCATCAACTTCAAAGTAACAAGAAGGCGGATAGAGCCATTGATATGGATTCTTGGCAATACGACAAATGAGGTGAACAGAAGAAATTCTATTTCCTCTCTTCAGAATATTCCACGCACGCCTCAATAAATCCCTTGTATGAAGGGTTTGGCTCGAGGGGCCTGGAAGTGTATTCCGGATGGAACTGGGTGGCGAAGAAGAACCTGTGCTTGGGCAGCTCAAGTATCTGCATTATCTCATGCTTCGGATGCCTGCCTGAAAACACCATGCCGTGCTTTTCCAGCACCTCTATATACTTTGGGTTGCACTCCCACCTATGCCTGAACCTTTCCCTGATCTCTGTTTTCTTGTATAGGCGATGGGCAAACGTGCCTTCCCTGATGATGACATCCTGTCCGCCCAGCCTTTGCGTGCCACCCAAACCCTCTATTTTCTTCTGTTCAGGCAAAATATCAATCACAGGCTCTCTTGTTTCAGGGTCCACCTCGGTCGAATTGGCATCCCTTATTCCGCACACGTTCCTTGCG
The DNA here is from genome assembly GCA_964372825.1 of uncultured archaeon. Lineage (GTDB taxonomy): Archaea > Aenigmatarchaeota > Aenigmatarchaeia > QMZP01 > QMZP01 > JACPNN01. Next base: position 9,277 of record CAYJTA010000023.1, read on the forward strand.
AACTCTATTATCGCCATCTGGAAGCCGTAGCAGAGGCCGAGGAAAGGAATTCCTTTTTCCCTTGCAACCTTTATGCACTGTATTTTCCCTTCCGCCCCTCTCGAGCCGTAGCCTATCGGGACTATGAGGCCATCCGCACCCTTCAGGATATCTTTTGCCTGCTTTTCGTTTTCAATATCAGTCGTCTCTATCCACTTTATGTCCACAGCAGCTCCATAGTAGGGCGCCGTATGCTCGAGAGCCTTGAGGATGGATATGTATGAGTCATGCAGGCCTGTGTATTTGCCCGCTATGGCCACTGTCACTTTTTTCTTCGCCTTTTCCATCATCTCGGCAATCTTCTCCCACTTCTGGAACTCATGATTTGGTTTGCTGCTGAGGCCAAGTATGTCTATGATTTCCTCATCCACTTTCATCTTCTTCAGGGCTATGGGTATTTCCAGTATGTTTCCTAGGTCATGCAGGCTGACAACCCTGTCCGGGGTCACATTCGAATAGGCGCTTATCTTTTCCTTGGTCGAAGATGTTATGGGCCTCTCTGACCTGCAGACGATGATGTCAGGCTGTATACCCATGGCCATCAGCCTCTGGGTTCCCAGTTGGGCCGCCTTCGTCTTCTGCTCCCCCACGCTCCGGGGCTCGAGGATGTAGACCACATTGACAAAACAGACATTCTCCTTGCCTTCCTCAAGGGCAAGCTGCCTCATGGCCTCCAGGAAATAGGAGTTCTCTATGTCGCCGACAGTCCCCCCGACCTCCACAAGGACAACATCAGCACCCATTTTTCCCCCGAGCCTCCTTATGTAGGCCTTTATCTCATCTGTCACATGGGGCACAAACTGCACATCCCTCCCCAGATATTCCCCTTTCCTCTCCCTGTCTATAATTGTCTTGAATATCTTGCCTGCTGTCAGGTAGTTGTCCCTTGTCAGGCTCTGGTTGAGCATCCTCTCATAGCTTCCAAGGTCAAGGTCTGTCTCTGTGCCGTCATCAAGGACAAAAACCTCCCCGTGCCTGTACGGATTGAGCGTCCCAGCATCACAATTAAGATAGCCATCGAATTTGATGGGAGCCACAGAAAGGCCGTGGTGCAGCTTGAGTATGTTGGCAAGAGAGGCAGAGAAGGTTCCTTTCCCTATGCCGCTTATAACAGAGCCTACGATGATGACAAATTTTGACCTCTTCTGCATATGATAGTATGAAGGAGGAGGTTAATAAAGGTTGGAAAGAAGCATGCGCATAGACAGATGATATGCCATCTTACCATTTGAATTTTTTCTTTGATGTTCCTTAATGTGGTGCTTATGTAATTGACTATTCCAAAGATTTAAAATCCCTTCTATCATTCAATTACCTATGGAATGGGACAAAGATGCCATCATAATTCTCGACGGCAAGCCAATGAGACAGTATGAGGCAAAGACATCTATAGGCGATCCTGGACTTGCATATGGTCATGATGCCTTTGACACAATAAAGGCCGTTCCGGATAAAGATGGAGGGCACTACTTCGCCTTCAGGGAAGGCGGGACACTGGAATTCGAAGACGACAGGCAATTACAGAATTTTGTGCATTCTGTTGGCAATGACGATTTTGAATACGGCCACCTCGACAGGCTGCAGTTCTCTGTCAGCACAATGAGGGCCATTAGAAAACTGCCAATACCCAAAGGGAGGCTAAAACAAGAGTTTGAATGGCTCGTGCAGGAAAACGCCGCCGATTACAAAAAGAGAACAGGCGAGCTTCCGACCTTCTATGCCAGAATCCAAGTCTGGCAAGGCAATACTGATACGAGCAAGCCTGACCAGATAGGTGTGGCTAACAATGCCCCTGCAAGATATGCCATACTCCTTACCCGATATACTTCTTATCTGGCCCATGACAAGAGCGAACAAAAAAGGCCTACTGGTGTCATGATCGTCGACAGGCCACGACTTCTTCCGCCGGAATGCATGGATCCGCAGGCTAAGAGGTCTCCAAGATACGGCATAGCCGCAGATGCGACCCACCTTGCGCGGGAGCACGGGTATGATGAAGCCTTATTGAAGGATCTGAAGGGCAGCATCGGCGGGCTTGATATAGGCGCAGAAATTCTGGGCGAAGGAGGAGGGGAAAATATAATCTGTTACAAGAATGGAGTATTTTACATACCTGATTCAGATTCAGCACTAAACGGCTTCAACCAGCATGCCTTCATGCTCTGCGTCAGATGGGGCGGAGGGCGGATAATGAAAGAAAAGATTGCACCTTCAGACATGGCCGGAATGCAATACATATGGCTGACAGGAACGGCTGCAGGCGAGGAGCGGGTATTCAGGGTAGGCAATGAGGCAGGCAGAGAGATCTGGAAGAGCAGGCACACCCCCGAGACTTATGACAGTCAGGCGAATGAAGATGTCCTTCATGCAGAGAGGGATTTTGATGATCTAGTTTCAGGAAGGAAGGAACTTTCCGGAAAGGAGAGCGGCCTTATTAATGTAATCAAGCTGCTATAGGCCTACAGGCGCCTCTAGTGGACCGGGCGGGATTTTCACATTGTTATGTTATTTATGGAATCTGTATTCCTTTCTTTTGCCGTACGGGCTTTTCTTTGAAAGAAAAGCCTGTCTTGAACCCGCAGCCTCGTGCTGTTTCGTTTTGCAATCTGTGTTTCCTTCGATTGAGCGCTTCTTTTTACACAAAGAAAGGCTCATTG